>WFRQ01000001.1 GCA_015486425.1 Deltaproteobacteria bacterium
CGATGAAATGGTCAAGGCCCACAGGGAGCGGGCCCTTTCTCCTGACCGTCCAGTGCTTCGTGGAAGCTGGCACAATCCTGACACCTATTTCCAGTCCAGGGAGGCTGTCAACTCCTATTATCTCGCCTGTCCGGACATTGTCAGCAAGGTAATGGATCGTTTTGCTGAGCGTACCGGCCGCAGGTATCACCTTTTCGATTATATCGGCGATCCAGAGGCGGAAAAGGTCATGGTGATTATGGGTTCTGGTGCGCAGGTAGCCCATGAGACCGTGGAATACCTGAATAAAAACGGCGAAAAAACAGGGGTCCTGATGGTGCGGCTCTTCAGGCCCTTTTCAGGCAAACACTGCCTTGCAGCCCTCCCTGCCACCACAAGGGCCATCGCTGTCCTTGATCGGACCAAGGAGCCCGGGTCTGTGGGGGAACCCCTGTATCTCGATGTGGCTGCGGCCATAAGGGATGCAGAGGTGTCCGGCAAGTCACCATTTAAGGTCAGCCCAATGGTTGTAGGCGGCCGCTACGGGCTTGGCAGCAAGGAGTTTACTCCCTCAATGGTCAAGGCTGTTTTTGATGAACTGGACTCTCCCTCTCCGAAGCACTCTTTCAGCGTAGGGATCAATGATGATGTTACCCACGCCTCACTGCCCTGTGACGACAGTTTTGATGTTGAAGGCCAGGATGTCCACAGGGCGGTTTTCTTTGGCCTTGGCGCAGACGGCACAGTGGGCGCCAACAAGAATTCCATAAAGATTATCGGAAACGAGACAGACTATTACGCCCAGGGCTACTTTGAGTATGATTCCAAAAAGTCAGGGTCAATGACTATCTCTCATCTGCGTTTTGGACCCCGCCCCATCCGCTCCTCCTATCTGATAAAACAGGCAGGTTTTGTTGCCTGCCACAGGTTTGAATTTCTGGAAAAATATGATGTCCTGAAGTATGCCATGCCCGGCGCTGTATTTCTTCTGAATTCGCCGTTTGAGGCAGAAGATATCTGGGAACATCTGCCCAGGGAGGTACAGTCTGGAATAATTGAGAAAAAATTGCGCTGTTATACTATTAACGCAAGCAGGGTCGCGCAGGAACTGGGCCTTGGGGTTCGTATAAATACAATCATGCAGACCTGTTTCTTTGCCCTTGCAAAGATTATTGATCCGGATCTTGCCATAACCAGGATTAAAGAGGCGATCCAGAAAACCTATTCGCACAAGGGCGAAGATATTGTCAATCGTAACTTTGCCGCTGTGGATGGCGCTCTTGAAAATCTGCACGAAGTCAGCGTACCGTCTGATGTCACAGCGACTCACGGGCGTCCCCCCATAGTCCCGGCAGAGGCCCCGGAGTTTGTTCGCAGGATCACAGCAGAGATGCTTGCCAGGGAAGGTGACCGGCTGCCTGTAAGCGCTCTTCCCATAGACGGCACATGGCCACTTGGGACAACCCAGTGGGAAAAACGCAACATTGCCCTTAATATCCCCATCTGGGACCCTGATGTATGTATCCAGTGCGCCAAATGCTCACTCAGTTGTCCTCATGCGGCTATCCGGGTAAAGATCAGCGAGCCTGATGCCTTGCAGTCAGCGCCTGCAGGTTTCAAGTCAATAGATTTCAGGTCAAAGGAATTTACAGACATGCGGTTTACCGTGCAGGTCGCACCTGAAGACTGTACTGGCTGCGGACTCTGTGTAGAGGTCTGCCCGGGCAAGAATAAAAAAGAGCCGGACCGCAAGGCAATAAACCTTGAAAGCCGCATTGAAAATCTTGACGTGCAGAAGGAGAATTACGAGTTTTTCCTCAATCTTCCTGAAATTGAACGTACTACGATCAACAAGATAGATGTAAGGACATCACAACTCCTGCAGCCCCTGTTTGAATATTCCGGCTGTTGCGCCGCTTGTGGTGAGACCCCTTATATCAAGCTGCTCACCCAGTTGTACGGGGACCGCATCATTATCGCCAATGCCACAGGTTGCACAGCCATTTATTCCGGAAATCTCCCTACCACACCATATCGCACCAATAATCAGGGCCGTGGACCTGCATGGGCAAATTCCCTATTTGAGGATAATGCCGAGTTTGGCTATGGCATGAGGCTTGCCGTGGATAAACACAGACAGCAGGCAGAGCTGCTGCTGCAGCAGTTGGCAGGGTCCATTGGCGATAACCTGGTAAAGGAACTCCTTGAAAATGATCAGGAAACCGAGGCAGGTATTGCAAGGCAGCGGGAGCTGGTGGACGCGCTTCGGAAAAAGCTGTCAGATATCCAGGCCCCTGAGGCAAGGATACTTGAAGAGCTGGCTGAATATCTGGAGAAAAAGGGTGTCTGGATTATAGGAGGTGACGGCTGGGCCTTTGATATC
>WFRQ01000002.1 GCA_015486425.1 Deltaproteobacteria bacterium
AACTACCCTGCATTTATGAGGCAGGCAAGGTTATGAAAAAAATGTTGTGTGAAAAGCGTCTTTCCGTTATAGGAATTTTTCCCTGAGGGGGGGAGCAGTTACTTTTCAAAAAAATACATCGATTATAGCTTCCGGTTTACAGTTCCCAAACTGGAGTTTGGGAACCAGCAAAACAGTTGAAATAAGGATATGAAAACGCTGCCTCTTGAATTTTTAATCTGCCTGCTTTCCGCACACATAATCGGTGATTTTCTGCTCCAGACCTCAAGGGATGTCAAGAACAAGCACAGACTCCCGGTTCTTCTTAAGCATGGATTCACCATTGGTGCCCTGACCTGGCTTCTCTGCGGAATATGGCATGAGTGGCTGCTCCCGTTCATGGTCTTCCTGACTCACTTCCTTGTTGACCTTGCCAAAACTTCCCTTTCCCCGCGATTTAAGCACAGCCCCCTGTCACTGTTCCTGATTGATCAGTTTGTTCATCTGTGCATCCTGATCCTGCTTTGCATGATATTTACAGTACCAGTTGCCCAAGGCTTCTGGATCCAACATGCCGGAACCTTCTATCCAAGGCTCCTGATCTTTGCAAGCGGCTTTGTGTTATGCGTAAGGACAGGGGCAATGGTAATGGAGATGGCAGTAAAGCCCTATCTTGCCCAGACCCAAGAGGTACGGAGCAGGCATGTCAGGGGGCTTAAAAATGGAGGCCGTATCATCGGACAGCTTGAAAGGGCCATGATTTTTCTCTTTGTCATGGCAGGCCAGCCCGGTGCCATCGGCTTTCTGATTGCTGCAAAATCCATCCTGCGATTCGGGGAAATAAAGGACAGGGAAAACCTTATGGAGGCCGAATATATCATAATCGGCACCCTGATGAGTTTTTTAACAGGTCTTTTGATATCCTATGGAGCTCGATATCTTCTGACAGAGCTTGGATAAATTGATACCTGATTTGAGCCAGATGATAGATTCTGCCGCATATCAGCAAAAGGCAGGAACGCTTATTGCGCGCTATGGAGTGCTCCCTGTGGCAAAAGAGATGTGGTGAAACTGGCTCTTCCCGGCCGCCGGGTTTTATGGACAAAAGGGGCCATGTATGCTACATCGGCAGTTAACCTGCCTTGAAAAGCACGCATCTGTGGGTTGGATATTATTTCCACCGCAATAACACACTTTCCGGAGACAAAAATGCAGAAAAAAGTCCTGATGATCATACGCGACGGATGGGGTTACCGTAATGACTGTACTGACAATGCAATATGCCAGGCCCCCACACCCAACTCTGACAGGTACATGAAGGAGTATCCAAATACGCTCCTTGCCGCCTCAGGCGAGGCAGTAGGCGTTCCCGAAGGGTACCAGGGAAACTCAGAGGTAGGGCATATGACCATAGGTTCCGGACGTATCATCTTTCAGTCCCTGGTGCGCATCAACAAGGCCATCAAAGAGGGAGATTTCTTTACCAACCCGGCATTTATAGACGCAATTAATAACTGCAGACAAAACAATTCAAGACTCCATATTGCAGGCCTGCTTCAGACCCAGGGAGTACACAGCCACATAGATCACCTGTTTGCGCTGCTTGACCTCTGCGCAAGGGAAAATTTCAGGGATGTTGTGATACACGCAATCACTGACGGCAGGGATGCGCCTGTGACTGAAAGTGAAGTACATATTGCAGCCCTTGAGGAAAAGCTCTCCTCCCTTGGTTTTGGCAGCATTGCCACGGTGAGCGGCCGCTTCTATGCAATGGACCGTGACCAGCGCTGGGACAGGACAAAAAAGGCATATGACTGCATTGTAAATGCAGAGTGCGAGGAACGCTTCACAGATGCCCTTGAGCTGGTAAAAAAATGCCATGCAACAGAAGAGATGGATGAGTTCATAGTGCCAAGAGCTGCCCAGGGCTATGACGGCATACACGCACACGACAGCTTCATATTCTTCAACTTCCGCACAGACAGGACAAGGCAGCTTACCAGGGCAATGATTGACAGTGAATTCCCCGGCTGGGAACGCTCTCCCCTTGATATTCTGTTTGTGGCAATGACCCAGTTCTACTCAGGCATGAATGCAAGGATCGCCTTTGGGGAACAGCAGCTTAAAAATCTGCTTGGTGAGGTGATCAGCGCCAAGGGATTGAAACAGCTCAGAATCAGCGAGACAGAGAAATATGCGCATGTAACATTTTTCTTCAACGGCCAGCGGGAGGAACCTTTTGAAGGGGAGGAACGTATCCTCATCAACTCCCCCAAGGTCAAGACCTATGACCTGAAACCGGAGATGAGCGTTTTTGAAATTCGTGACCGGCTTGTCCAGGAAATAAATACCAACAAATACCAGTTCATAGTCACAAACCTTGTTAACGGAGACATGGTGGGGCACACGGGCATACCGGAAGCAATCAAAAAGGCCGTGTCCGCTGTGGACACTGCTCTGGGGGATCTCGTTGAGGCCGGGCTGAAAAATGAATATGACATCATGGTGCTTGCAGACCACGGAAACGCCGAGGACCAGACACCTGAGTGGCGCACCAGCCATACAACAAACCCAGTGCCCTTTATTCTTATATCAGGGGATTCAGCGCTCAAGTCAGTAA
>WFRQ01000003.1 GCA_015486425.1 Deltaproteobacteria bacterium
ACTGGTACGTGCATGAACATCCCAAAAGACTGTGACGATGGAATCGCCTGTACTGGTGACAGTTGCAATCCGCAGACTGGTGAGTGCGTGCATCGTCCGGTTGATCAACTGTGTGACGATGACGAGCTATGTACAATAGACAGTTGTGATCCTATAAAGGGCTGCGTGTTCGAACCGGTTAATTGTGATGATCAGAACGTTTGTACGGAAGATACGTGTAATGCGGAAACCGGAGAGTGCATGCACAAACCCGTTGTATGCGATGATGATAATCCCTGTACAATAGACCGTTGCAATCCGGTAGAGGGATGCATTTCAATTCCAAAGGATTGTGATGATGGCAACCTATGTACTGACGACGCATGCAATCCGGATACTGGTGCGTGCATGAACATCCCAATAGACTGTGACGATGGAATCGCCTGTACTGGTGACAGTTGTGATCTGCAGACCGGTGAGTGCGTGCATCGTCCGGTTGATCAACTGTGTGACGATGGAGATCCATGCACCATTGATAAATGTAATCCGGCTGACGGCTGTTTCTATCAGCAGATACCGGATTGTCCTCAGGCATGCTGTCTGCCGGATGAAATCTGCGCTGATCTTCCTGACTATGTGTGCATCGAGAAAGGCGGACAGGCAATGGGACCTGGAACTGACTGTTCCAATACCAAGTGCCCTGGGCCGATAGGTGCCTGCTGCCTTGGTGAAGAATGCGATGAATTGACTCCTGAACAGTGTGCAGAACTCCAGGGTGCTTTCATGGGTCCGGGCAGCAAGTGTGCTCCCGGGGTATGTCTGCAATAATATTGCACCAGTTTAATGCATCAATGTGATGCTGTTTATCCTCGTGGCACCGTCGGTGTCACGAGGAGTATCTTTTTTTAACAGGGAATGAGGGAAAGGCCATGAAAAAAAATACCTGCCTGCTGGTTACAGTTGTCTTTCTGTTCATGTCGATGTTCTTTGCTGTTACCGCCTACAGCGCTCAGCTTGAACAGGACCAGGCCCAGGAGGAAATAGATTATGGATTCGGGTTTGAAAGGGATATGCCGCGGTGGCAGGAATTCAGGCCCTATTACAAATCAGTTTCCCAGGTGGATGTTTTTATCAGCAAGCAAGGAAATCCGGGCAATCTGATACTTTCCATCAGTAATGGCAGTGGGGATATACTCTGGTCATCCACTGTGTCTGAGGAGGCTGTTCCCCGGTCCGGATGGCTTGAAATTCCTGTAGCCCCCTCCATTCCTGTCACACCTCACAGTTCCTACCGAATAAACGTCTCATCGGATTCCCCATCACCTGATACAGAAAACCGTTTTGCATGGATGGGAAAAATTGTTTCGGCATACAGCCGTGGCACAACTTCTGTTGAAGAACACTGGCCGGATTATGATTTTGCCTTCAGGACATGGAGCGATATTACGGAAACAGGCAGGGCCTGTTTCATATATAACTCCGACACGCAAGGCGCCTCTGCTTACAGTGATCTCCTTGAAGCAAACGGTTACCCAACTACCCTGATCCCTCTTGATAATGTTGCGGAAACAGATTTTTCTCCCTGCGCGGTAATAATAGCAGGGTCTGACACTGCGTATGGCTATGAGTGGGGCACTCGGGAAGCAGTGGCAACCATAGCCTCGTCAAATAAACCGATCCTTGGGCTGGGATACGGAGGCGCTGGACTTTTCCAGGAGCTTGATCTTTCGATAAACTGGGGGAACGCATGGATCGGTAAGCAAAACAGTATCTATGTGGTTGACCCTGGTCATGAAATATTTAATGAACCGTTTGATATATTTGTTCCTCGCACCCGCATTATCCAGCTTTATACGGAAACCAGGCACATTGGAGAATATGCTCCGTCTCTTGATACCAGCGTAACGCTTCTTGGACGGGAGGCAACAAATGAGACCCATTACCCGTTTGTAAAGGAGGGGAATAATATCCTCTGGGGGTTTTCGGCCTCACCGGAGGCAATGATTCTCACAGGCAAAAAACTGTTCCTTAATACTGTATCCAGCCTGGCATCCCCGCCTCCTCCACCGCTCTTTCTCTCGCTCAATATTGAAGATGCGCCTGAAGGCATAGTGGTAAATAAACTTACGGCTGACAGCGATGGCCCTGTTCATTATACCCGTCTGGAAATCGTCACCAAACTTGCAAGCCTGTCACCATCGGCCAGAACGGACATTCCGGTAGTGCTGAATGTGGAAGGCGACCTGCTGGGAGCACCTTTGCATGTATATGTCAGGGACACAGACGGAGGCGCACCCACAGCCATAAGCTATGAAAGCCTTGGTGAGGGAAGTTACCGTGCAACTACTGATCTTGTTTCGGGCTTTCACTTTCCATGGATGCCCTGGTATTACCGCAGGCAGATAGTGTGGCAATTTCTTATTCCCAACTCACTCTCTCCTCAGGATATTACTATAACCGCCGAACTGGGCGTCCCCGC
>WFRQ01000004.1 GCA_015486425.1 Deltaproteobacteria bacterium
CTCCATATGTGACACCATATCAAAGGCAGGAGGCGGGGCCCTTCCCCTTCAGCAGATTCAGTCATACGGAGTGGCTGTGAGCGGCCGGAGTGACGATTTTTCCGCAGCCCTGCTGGAGGAGAGGCTCAGGAAGGGTGATCCTCCTGTGATTGTCCGGGTTGAGCATGACAGGGTGGTAATGGATGTGCGCACAGTCAGGGACAGTGAGTTTTCTGTTGTAACAAGGGCTGTGGCCCAGGCCCTGAGTACCTGATTCCATGCGGTTGAGCCCTGATGATATCATCAGACTGGGGCCTGAAGTCATGGAGCGGCTTCGTCCCATGCTGCCATTTGAAAACGGGGCCTGCTGGGTTCCCTCCTCAGAGAACCATGATTTCCCCACCCTGAAAATTTCCAGGCGGCAGAAAGAACGTGCGCATGAGGCATTTTCTGAAGGCATGCCGTTCTGGGACCTGGTAGGTTCTTCTGTCATCATACCAGTACCGTGCATGGTTTCAGGGACGGATTCCGTTACAGAATTTGACAGGAATGTGAACGGGGCGCTGGTTCTTTCCGGTGTCAGCCGCGCTGTGGTGCCTGAGGAGCCTGAACGATGGCTTCCTCTGCTCTGCTCGTGGGTGGAAACCGCGTTTTCATCCTGCAAGACCGCAATGCTGCAGGCAGACTCAGAAACCGCTCTTCCGCCCTATGTGGTTCGGGCTGTAGCAGCCTCGGCTGCAGGTCTTAATGTACTGCACCTTGACTTCAGCAAAGCCCGCGGCACTGCAGATTATGAAAATCTTGTCCCGGTAATTGAAAGCGTGCTGGGTGCCGCGTGTGAAAAAGGCTGCAATCTGCGTCTGGAACTGTCAGGATACAGCCCGCATGACCTTTGGCTCATTGTTTACGGGCTGGATGAACCCGCGCTTTCCTCTGCCATCAGTCGGTTTTTTCTCCTTCCTTCCATGAAAAGAACAGGTGTCAGGCAGGCCTTTATTCATACCCTGCAGGCCGGGTCATTACCTGACAAAGGGACAGCAGAAGAGGCGCTTTCTGAACAGGTTGCATCAACCGAATATGCCGCCATGGCACTTGGCATGCCTGTCTTTTCAGAGGTTATTCTTTCAGATATAGAAAAGAGATTTGAATGTACCGGGCTTGGGGGTGTGCTTGGTGCTGCTTCTATGCACAGGGGCGTGCGGTTTGCTGCTGCCTTTGCCAGCCTTCCTGCTGCTGCCCTGCATAAGCTTCGGCCTGGTCAGGACTGTTTTGATCATTATTATACCGCCACATCAGGAAGCAGTGTTCTGTTTGTAAAAAAGGTCAGGCGTGGTGAGCATCTGCAGTTTGATCTGAAGGAGTGGGGAAGGAAGATTAGAGACGCGCTGGCTTCCGTGGATGAGGGGGCCGGAACCATGCCTGTGGGGGTTGCCGCCTCATGGCAGCAGACCCTCAGTTCCTCAACGGCGCGTGGGGCTGCCTTCTGGGCCTACGTGCATGCGTTCATGCTGCATACGGGAAGCATAATTGTCCATGATGCTGTGACCTGGCAGGTACGGGGTGATGAGCTGATTGCCTCCGGTGCGCTGAGACATGCATGCCGGGCCTTCAGAAAGGCCCTTGTTCTTGATGACTCAAGGGCTGAAATCTGGAACAGTCTCGGTGTATGTCTTGCCAGGCTGGGAAGCAGAAAAGAGGCTGAAAAGGCTTTTTTTGAGGCATCCCGAAGAAATCCTGATGATTTCATGACATTTTACAATCTCTGCGGCATACAGCACTCGCTTAAGGATTACAGCTCTGCAGAGGCATCATGCAGACGGGCCCTTGAAATCCGTTCCGGAGATGCCATGGCACTTACGAGGTTGGGGCAGGTGCTGCTGGACTCTGGAAAAATCTCTGAGGCAGAGGAATGCCTCCATCAGGCGGCAGAAGCTGAAACTCCTCCACCTGCTGTATGGCGGCTGCTTGGCACAGCCCTTTACATGGAGGGTAAATGGACCGGGGCAAAGCGCGCTCTTGAAAAGGCCCTGAGGTTAAAGCCTGATGATGTCACAGTCAGGACATATCTTGCCCTGGGCTATGCGGAGCATGAAAAAGATATTACCACTGCCAGGCGTCTTGCCCAGGGACTTATGCATAAGGGCATGCCATCAGTGGAACTGAGACGTATTTCAGCCCGTCTCAGCTCGATTCTTGCCGAAAGTTCCCTTGACAAAGAATAGGCAGGCGGGTAAACAGAAACCTGACCGCTGAATGCCGTTTTCGGCATGATGTGGTTTATTTCTAACACCTGAATTGAGAGATTGCTGGGCTTAACGCATTTTGAACATTCATTTCAGGTTAAAGGAACCGGGTGGAATACGCCTTCCAGAGCGTGAATATGTGAGTCTTCTCCCCTATCAGGGGAACAGGGCTTGCCTTATTATCATGATGGGAAAATGTGCTGTCATGATACTTGTACCTAATTTGAGCAATTTGGGCAATTTTAGGTTATAGACCTTTCTGCCTGGTTTCCCGGAGACTGTCGTACATAAATAATCAGTGTACTTTCACATTACAGGAGATTTGCGATGAAAGAAGTCAGACTTCATGGCCGTGGCGGTCAGGGCGGCGTTACGTCAGCCGAGCTGGTAGCCATTGCGGCCATTGACGAAGGAAAGTATGCACAGGCCTTCCCCAGTTTCGGTCCGGAACGAAGGGGTGCACCTGTTGCTGCATTCATCAGGGTCAGTGATGAACAGATCAGGACCAGGGAAAAGGTATATACCCCTGACATCGTCCTGGTTCTGGACCCTGCCCTTCCCAGCCTTGTGGACGTGGCTGCAGGCCTCAAGGATGACGGTATTGTCATTCTCAATACGCATATGTCAGAGGCAGAGGTGAGGAAGGAATTTGGTTTCAAGTGTAAGATTGCCATGGTGGACGCCACCAAAATCGCCACCGAGGTCCTGGGGCTTCCTATCACTAATACCACCATGCTGGGAGCGCTTCTCAAGGCAACAGGCATTGTGAGCCAGTCACACCTCGAAGAGGCCCTGGACAGAAGATTCGGGCGCATTGCAGAGAAAAACAAGAAGGCTCTGCAGAGGGCATTTGACGAAACTGTAGTTGCTGGATAACTAACAGACCATAAAAGGAGTAAGATAATGGCCGTAAACGACGCCATAGTAGGTTGGAAGACCATAACCTGGGGGTGTCACGTCATGGAACCCGGCAACTCCGCCGAATTCAGGACCGGAGACTGGCGTTCCCAGAGGCCTGTAGTGGACAAGGAAAAGTGCATCAAGTGTGGAATGTGCTGGATATTCTGTCCCGACATGGCCTATTCCCAGGATGAAGAAGGATATTACGAGGCAGACATGGAATACTGTAAGGGTTGTGGCATCTGTGCCCACGAGTGCCCCAAAGACGCCATAACAATGGTAGCGGAGGAGGGGTAATCATGGCCAAACGAGTAGGAGTAGAAGTATCCATAGCTATTGCAGATGCGGTAAAACTGGCAAGGGCCGAAGTAATCCCTGCCTACCCTATCACCCCGCAGACACATATCGTTGAGCACCTGTCTGAACTTGTTGCAAACGGGCATCTTGATGCCGAGTTCATTCCTGTTGAGTCTGAGCACGCGGCAATGAGCGCATGCTGCGGGTCGTCAGCAGCAGGGGCCCGGACATTTACCTCTTCAAGTTCGCAGGGCCTTTCTCTCATGAGCGAGATTCTTTACATACCAGGCCCCATGAGGCTTCCCATTGTCAACGTGGTGGCAAACAGGGCTCTGTCAGCCCCCATCAGTATCTGGAACGACCATCAGGACATAATGGTGCAGAGGGATATCGGCTGGATCCAGACATTTGCGGAAAACGGCCAGGAGGCTGTTGACCTTGTGCTGCATGCATTCAGAGTGGCAGAGGACCGCAGGGTTTCGCTTCCCATAATAGTCAACATTGACGGTTTTACTCTCAGCCATGTGATTGAGCCCATTGAGATGCCTGATCAGGAAGAGGCTGACGCCTACATTCCTCCATTCAAGCCCAAATTCAAGCTTGACCCCAGGAAGCCCATTACCATGGGGCCTGTGGGTATCCCTGAAGTTTATACTGAGGCAAAGGTTGCGCATAACGAGGCTCTGAAGAACTCCAGGAAAGTCATCCTCAAGGCATGGAAGGAGTTTGCAGAGCAGTTCGGACGTGAATACCATCCAATAGAGACCTATAAGTCAGAGGGCGCAGAGGTTCTGCTTGTGACCATGGGCAGTATTTCCGAGACAGCAATGACAGCAGTTGACCAGATGCGTGATGCAGGCCAGAACGTAGGCCTTGTCAGGATACGCCTCTGGAGGCCGTTCCCCGGTCCTGAGTTCCGCAAGGCTGCCGGCAAGGCAAAGGTGCTTGCGGTAATTGATCGCTGCCTGCCTCCCGGAGCACTGTGCGGACCAGTTGGTGCCGAACTCAGGAGCCTGTTCTACAAGATACCGGGCTCACCCAAGATCTTCAGCTTTGTTGCCGGACTTGGCGGACGCGATGTAACAGTTGCCCGCTTTGAGGAGATCGTGGACAAGGCCAGAAAGTATGCGAAGAAACGTCCGAAAGAACTGTATGAAGTGATTGGAGTGCGCGAAAAATGATACCAGAATTCGAAAAATTCAAAGGCTTTAAAGCTAAAAGTATACCCAAGGATGAGCCCCTTGCTCCAGGCCACCGTGCCTGTCAGGGCTGCGGCGAGGTCCTTGCCCTGAGGATGGTAATGAAGGCCCTGGGCAAGGATGTTATTGTGTGCAGCGCCACAGGGTGCATGGAGATCATTACCACTCCATATCCCCATACTGCATGGCGTGTGCCGTGGATTCATATCGCCTTTGAAAATGCAGCGGCAGTTGCATCAGGTGTTGAATCTGCAAGGAAGATCATGAGGCGCAAGGGACGCGTGCCCAAGAAGCACGTTGATATTATGGCAGTAGGTGGTGACGGTGCCACAGGCGATATTGGTCTGCAGTGGATATCAGGCGCATTTGAGCGTGGTCATGACTTCCTGTATGTCTGTCTTGACAACGAGGCATACATGAATACAGGTGTTCAGCGTTCAGGCTGTACCCCATATGGTGCCATGACCACCACAAGCCCTCCAGGTTCACAGAGTTTTGGTCAGGTAACATGGAAGAAGAATATTCCGGCCATTGCAGTTGCTCACAATATTCCATACGTGGCCACTGCATCTCCTGCCTACTATCTTGACCTTATGAACAAGGTAAAGAAGGCAGCCCTTGTCAAGGGACCGGCCTATGTTCATATCTATTCGCCATGTCCCACGGGCTGGGGTTCTGCAGGTGAGCGCTCCATTGAGTTCTCAAAACTGGCGGTAGAGACCAAGGTCTTTCCTCTTTATGAGGTCATTGAAGGCCGTTATGTCATGAGCCGTAAGATCAACAAGCCCAAACCTGTTACTGAGTACCTCAAGGGTCAGAAGAGGTTTAAACATCTCGATGATGCACATATTGATTACATCCAGAAGCGGGTAGATGCAGATTATGAAAAACTCCTCAAGCTGTCAGAGATGACATAGAGAGATAATCAAAAAAGCCTCCCTTTCGGGAGGCTTTTTTTTTCGCAATTTACGGAAATCCCATTTTGATTCACTCTTCATCTTTTCAAGGCCACCTATGAACAGACTTCGCTCCAGGCATGTCCTTGGCATATCACATCTTGAACCTGATGAGATAACATATATCCTTGACAGTGCCGAGGCCTTCAAGGGTATACTTGAACGTCCCATAAAAAAGGTGCCCCCTCTCAGAGGTCGCACTGTGGTTCATCTCTTCTTTGAGCCAAGCACCAGAACCAAGCTCTCCTTTGAGCTTGCGGCAAAGCGGCTCAGTGCCGACACCGTTGGAATAACAGCTTCTGCAAGCAGCGTGGTCAAGGGCGAGACCCTTATTGATACAGCCCGAAACATCGAGGCCATGAAGCCTGATGTTATTGTCATGCGCCATCCCATGTCAGGCGCACCTCATATCATGTCACGATATCTGGATTCAGCAGTAATAAATGCCGGTGACGGCACCAACGAACATCCGTCCCAGGCCCTGCTTGATCTCATGACTGTCCGTGAGCATCTTGGCAGACTGGACGGGCTGAATATTACAATTATCGGTGACATTGCCCACAGCCGGGTGGCTCATTCTGACATACTTGCGTTTAAAAAGATGGGTTCCAGGGTCACAGTGTGCGGGCCTGCAACCATGCTGCCTCCTGATGTCACTGCCCTTGGTGCCAGGGTTATCTACTGTGTCAGGGAGGCAATCAGGGGGGCAGACGTTATAATTGCTCTGAGGATACAGAAAGAGCGACAGGGAAGGAGTCTTATCCCCTCATCCCGTGAGTATGCCTCCTTCTTCGGGATTAATCAGGATACCCTGGAATATGCCAGCCCTGATGCGCTTATCATGCATCCAGGGCCAATAAACCGCGGCGTGGAAATGTCCCCTGACGTGGCTGACTGTGAGCATTCGGTGATACTTGACCAGGTCACAAATGGAGTAGCGGTGCGAATGGCGCTTCTGTCAGTACTGCTTGCAGACCCTGATCGTGAAGACATGAAAAACAGCAGGGACGAAACAGCAGGAGGGGAACATGGAGCATAAAAACAGCATGGCAGGTGCAAAGGGCGGTCCGGGACTCCTTTTGAAAAGCGGCAGGATAATTGACCCGTTTACCATGATCGATACAGCAGGGGACGTGCTTGTAAAGGATGGCAAAATAGCAGAAACAGGAAAGGTTACTGATGTCCCGGAAAATTGCCACATAATCGATGTTCACGGTAAGTGGATAGTCCCTGGTCTTATTGACATGCATGTGCATCTGCGTGAGCCAGGGGAGGAGTACAAGGAGACCATAGAGTCAGGCACAAGAGCTGCTGCAGCCGGAGGGTTTACCGCTGTTGCCTGCATGCCCAATACAAGGCCTGTAAACGACTCCTCAGATACCACCCGTTTTATACTTGACAGGACCTCGGATGCCGGGTTTGCGCGTGTTTTTCCTGTTGCATCCATCACCAGGGGACTTGCCGGCGAGGAACTTACAGAGTTCGGGGATCTCCTGGAAAACGGCGCAGTAGCCTTTTCAGATGACGGGCTGCCTGTAAAAGACGCAGGGGTAATGCGCCTTGCCCTGGACTATGCCAGGAATTTTAATGCACTGATCATATCCCATTCAGAAGAGCCTGAACTTGTGGCAGGCGGTGTAATGAACGAGGGAGTTGTTTCAACTCGGTTGGGGCTCAAGGGTATTCCTGCGGCAGCCGAGCAAATTGCGATTTTCAGGGATACAGCCATTGCTGAACTTACCGGCAGCAGGCTGCATGTTGCACACGTCAGTACCGCAGGCAGCGTAGAGATAATCAGGCAGGCAAAGGCGCGGGGCGTGAGAGTTACCTCAGAGACAGCGCCTCATTATTTCAGCCTGACAGAGGAGGCGGTTGAAGGCTACAATACCTTTGCAAAGATGAACCCTCCTCTAAGGACCGAGACAGACAGAAAAGCTATTGTCCAGGGGTTAAAGGATGGAACTGTTGATGCCATAGCAACAGATCATGCTCCTCACAGCGTGCTTGAAAAGGAGTGTGAGTTTGCCCTTGCCATGAACGGTATTATCGGGCTTGAAACCTCTCTGCCCCTTTCCCTTGAGCTGGTGCGGCAGGGCAATATTTCACCAATGGACATGGTAAGGCTCATGTCCACAACCCCTGCATCCATACTCGGAGTGGATGGTGGTACCCTGCAGACAGAGGCCGTTGCGGATATCACTGTGATTGATCCGGCCCTTGAGTGGGTTGTTACAGAAGAAGGTTTTATGTCAAAGAGTCATAACAGCCCGTTTATAGGTAAAAAAATGCAGGGAAAGGCGACATTTATCCTGATTGATGGCCGCATCGTAGCTTTTGAGGCATAAGCAGGAGTGTTCAACCCGTTTCCTGAATCACCGATTAACTAATAGCTCAAAGCTGAAGGCTCAAGGCTCAAAGCTCAAAGCTCAAAGTAAAAGAATCTCTTATTTAGGTAACTTCACAATAAATCCCTGAAAATTCTCCTGTATCTGCTTACAGGGTGAGAAGATACTTATTTTGCTCATACAATGAAGCATGCTGCAAGAGTGTATTCTCATTATTCGTTGTACCCCCCTGGGGAATGGCGGTTCTCATGAAATCAGAAAAAACACTAAAATGTGAAGTTTTGTCGCCTATGTTCTGGAAGGATATCTCTGAAAC
>WFRQ01000005.1 GCA_015486425.1 Deltaproteobacteria bacterium
CCATGAAATACTCTTTGCGGGTTAAGGAACTGGGGCTGGTCTTTGTTCGTGAAATAGGCCCGGAGAAGCCCCGGTCTTTAAATTCGATATTATTTTCTCCCCAGACCTCGTTTTGGATGTCTACGTTGATGCTTACCCACGGTAATTCGGACTAATTCCTGATTCACAACTCGGAAATAGACCACATACAGAAACCTGCGCAATAATGCCCTGCGAACCCCCTTTTTAATTTCTATCCACATGAAAGGATTAGCAGCAATATTGAATACTTGCCGTTCGAACTCATTTAAAAAATCGTTACCAAGTCCCGCAGAGCAGTCGTTATAGTATTTAATGATTTCTGCAAGTTCTTTCTCTACTGCAGGATGATATTCAATTCTCATCCCTGCGTAACCTGTCCATCATTTCTTTGTGCGATATTGGTGTTACCTTTCCATTTTTTATCTCGTCGTCCCTCTCTATTGCCAGCTTAACAGCTTCTTCATCAGATATTCCTGGACCTATGATATATGGATCTTCCAGACTTTCCCATATCGTCTCTGCGAGAAGTGCCCTATCTTTCGGATCCAGTCGCAGTGCCTCACTTGCTAATTGGTCGATATTCATCTCAATTTCTCCAGTCCTAAACTTTTTGTGTGCGCCCGTCATGGACATGAACTTTATGAGTTGAAACTCTTCTGTAACAAAGTCTATTGATATTTTCTATCATATACTAATAGATGAGGGCAAGCGCCGTCGCTTATGCTATGGCGTCTTGAGCTGTCAACCTTCCATGAGCACCCTGCATCTTCCAACACAGCTCTTCCTCAATGGTTCAAGGATTATGGACGGCTTAATACCGGCGGTTTCAATGAATTTCAGAAATACAATTTCAACAAACGGCCTTGGCCCTGTAACCTTTCCCATTTTCTGGATTTTATGCCATGCAAATCTTTCCTGAGAAAAATTTTCTGTAAGCCATTCTGCAGGTTTCATCTTTTTAACCATGAACTGCCTCATGGCCTTTTCCGACATTTGTGAATCTGGTGAAAAAATTTCTGGCCAAAGGTATTTTTCACCAGATATGGTCTGCAACACCCCAAGGAGTACATCAGGGTTGAGATACATAATACCGGCTTTTTGATTTACAAAAAAAAGATCACGCGCCATGTCTCCGGACTTTATGATTTTTAGAATAACAGAGACCAGTTCTGATGCCACTGCCTCAAGCGGGATATCCTCCCAGGCCCGCAAGTGACTCAGAACTTTATGCAGTTCCTGCCGCCTCGCCCTGGCATCTGCTGCCTTAAGGATTTCAAGCCCTGAGTTAAAAGCAAAATCCCTTGGTGCATCTCCGTGATGATGCAGCACCAGGGCTGCACACTCCTGTGCAATTTCCGGGTTTGAGCCGCAGCACTCTTTTACGATATCTGCTGAAAGCGCAGGATGATCAAGGCTGGCGTAGCCCTGACCTGCACGAATCCCTGATATCTTTCCCAGGTCATGCCCGATAATGCTCAAGGCAATACGAGGCCACACGGTATGAGGTCCTGTCTCCCCGAACTTTTCTCTTACAAGTTTCAATCCTTCCTGCACAACATTCAGGGTATGTTCTGCAAGAGAAATTTTGTGCAGTGCCTGGTACTGGATATTGCAGGGCTCCCCCTGTGCCATGCAGTTATGATCCATGATGACAACAGATGGTGTATCTGCGTTACGGTCAAGGATTTCAAGCAGACAAATGGCCGGTTTCATAATATCCTTTTCGCGAAACCAGGGTTGTACATACTCTTGAAATATGCGTTTTACCGGCTCTGATGAAAATGACTGGTGAAACTGTGCTGAGGCCCCTGTTGTTTTTTCAACCTCTGCGGTGTCTTGATGGATTACCCGGGTTGTTTCTCCAGCATGGGCATTACTCTTTTCGATGTATGCCGCAAGGTCATATATGGAAACTTCGTAAAATTCGTCTTGTTTTTTCCGGATCAGTTGGGAAACAACTCCTTCTCTGCTGTTTTCCTCACTTGATGGCGTTGAAGGCATGAGGTAGCTGGTATTCTTGAAAAATTCTCTATAGAACCACAGAATCGCACTGAAAACTCCAGCACCAGCAAATATGATCCCTGCGGTAACAGGAAGGGAAAGAGAAAAGACACTTCCTGCGCCCCACATGATAAAACCAGCAAGGCCGGGGTATATGGCAGTCATTTTCTGTAAAGTATATCTGCCGACCATCAAGAGGTGCCAGGACATCACCACTGACAGGGTCGCTGCCATCTCCACCAGGCAAGTTGTATTCTGCACAATAATCAGGGCCACGCATCCTCCCCAGAGATAAGGATACATTATGCAGGCAAACCCATGCCTCTGCAATGGATGAATTTCAGGTTGCCTGACTGTTGATTTACACGCCTGCCTGGTCACTTTTTTCTCTCAAGTTGTCTTCTCTAAAAGCATCTTTTTCCAGCATGCGGATATGTTCGTGAAGCAGGGCCAGGTCTTCATC
>WFRQ01000006.1 GCA_015486425.1 Deltaproteobacteria bacterium
CCGTAGCGGTCCATTGCGGCACAGGCAGAGATCAGCTTTTCAAGGTGCTGCTTCAATTCAGTACTGAATTCAGCGGTGTGAAGAATTGTTCCATTGCAGCCTTCCATTCAATGGCTCCTGTATCTAAGGGGCTGTCCAAAAATAACTTGCCGATTTCGCATCTCATCTTCAGGCCATCCTGAGCTGAACTTCAATCACAAAATCCTGAGGCGTAGCCCGGCTACGCCTGCGGTTTTGCCGGGTCAGTTCAACTCAGCCTGACCCAAATCTGAGCGCCCCATCATCCAACTTATTTTTCGACAGCCCCTAAGTGAAAATGAAATTATCTGAACTGATTCAGAAATCAGCTCTGGCCTGTATTCCATGATCGGTTATGCTGCTCAGATGCCATAACAGCATGAAAGTGTAACTGCTCCCCTCCTCAAGGATGAATTCCCATAACGGAAAGTAGCTTTTCACACAACAATTTTTTTCTCGACTGTGTTGGAAACTGTTTATTCGCTGATTTCAGCGTTTCAAGATGATACATGACGTGAAGATTTTTTCAAAATATGTCGATACTGGAAAACAGGAGTCAAAAAATCTTCACTAATGAAAATCGGGTAATATTCGTTGTTAGACATCATTCACTTTTTCAAGAGACATGCTGTATCCATTCTTGCGGCTTTTTGTCTGATAATTGTGCTGGCAGGCAGTATTTATATACTCTGGCAGTCTTATTGCTTTCAGGGGTCGCTGGTCAGCGCTGTTCAGGGTTCCATTCCTCCTTCATCGAACAGGACAGCAGGCGTATTGCTTTCTCCTGAAAACATTCAGAGACTCAAGGAAATTATACGCACAAGCGCATTTCTGATAACTGCGCTTTTTGCCCTGAGTTCGGTTCTGCTCTGGTATGCGGTCCGCAGCAGGGCACGTCTGGAACGTGCAGCTTCCATTCGCAAGAAGAGTCATGACCGTTACCGGTTTCTCACAGAAGGCCCGCCTACAATTGGCATGGTAAGGTTCAGCCTGGTTGATTTCAGGTTTCTTGACTGCAACAGGGCCGCACTTAACATCACCGGTATGCCAAGGGCCGAGTTTGTTGGTCGGTCAGTTACAGATTTTATCGATGCCAGGGATACAGGTTTTGTAACACTGGAACTTCAGGAACTTCGGGCAGGAAGGAACAGTCATTACTTTACCGTGAAGATGCCCCATTATCATGGCGGTGTGCGCCATATAGCATGGCACATATCAGTAATCAGGCAGCCGGACGAGGAACCCCAGGCGGTGGCTATTCTTACTGATGTTTCAAGGGAGCACGAAGTACAGATTGAGCGCATGGAAAAGGAACGGCTTGCCGGTGTTCTGCAGATGGCAGGCGCAGCAGCTCATGAACTCAATCAGCCAATGCAGGTTGTTTCCGGACTGCTCTGGATGCTGCTTGAAAAGATGGACAGGCGTGATTCATCCTACAAGATGCTTCAGACCATATACACTGAGGTGGAACGTATGACTGCCATCAGCCGCAAGATTTCCGGCATCAGCACTTACGAAGTCAAGGAATATGTGGGGGAGACAAAGATTATTGATATTGACAGGGCCGCTGGCGGAAAGCGAAGTTAGCCTCAATTCAGGCTTGAAGCGCCCGGTCGGTTCCGTTTGCCCTCTGCACAGCCATGACCCTGAAGCCTCCATTCAAAAAGGTGGTCAGGATTTCAGTTTTAATACCTGGAAGAGGGTTGTTTCTGCATGACGGCGCAAGGCACGTGATGCCCCATTCATCAAAACCCGTTTGCATGGCGTGTGCAATTTCCCTGTAAATATCGTGTTTCTGTCTCTGTCTGCCCGGAATGCGCCTGCCGTAGGGAGGATTCGTTACAAGCCAGCCGGCAGGGCCCACAGGGCCTGTGCTGTGCCTGGTGAAAACTTTGTGTTCAAATCTGATAAAATCTGCAACACCTGCTGCCTCTGCATTGGCTGAAGCGGCCTGAACAGCCCTGGTATCTGCATCCTCTGCGTATATCCGCGCATGCGGCACGCAGATACCCGCCTTTGCCTGGTCCATAAGCCTGTTCCACAGCACGGCATCAAAATTTTTCCAGTTCATAAAGGCAAATTTCCTGTCAAGGCCAGGGGGAATGCCGGCAGCAATCATGGCTGCCTCAATGGCAATGGTTCCGGAGCCGCAAAACGGATCTATCAGTGTCTTTTCAACAGTCCAGCCTGACATCAGCAGCATGACGGCGGCCAGGTTTTCCCTGAGCGGGGCCCGTACCCCTTTTACCCTGTATCCTCTCATGTGAAGCGGTAGCCCGGAGCTGTCAATGCTTACCGTGCATCTGTCACGCACAAGCCGTGCTGTGACAAGCGGCAGGTTCGGCCTGGAAGACACGCTCTCTGAAAAAGGGCCTGCCCGTTTTTCAATGCCCTGCATGGCCCTTTCAGCAACTGCTCCTGTGTGGTAGAGCCTTGATTTATGACTTGTGACCCTGATATTGGGCGTCAGCCCCGCCCTGCCCCCTATGCCGTAGAGTTCCCATGGATATCTCGAAAACCTCTGAGCCACTTTGGAAAGCTCTGTTATTCGAAAATTTCCTACCCTCACCAGGATTCTGTTGGCGCTTCTGACCCAGAGGTTGGCCATGTAAAGCTCTTCAAGCCCTCCGTTAAAATCCACTCCGCCCTCTGATGCCGTGCAGTCAATTCCAAGGGAACGCAGTTCCTGTGCAGTGATATGCTCAAGCCCCGGCTGGGAGACTGCAAATATTTTGAATTTCGTAGCGTTTCCTGTGGTCAAAAGGTTTTCCTCTTTCGCGGATATGCAGCAAATCCGAACAATCTCTCAAATTAGGTTTCAATATTTATCATTTACAATTTTAAAATTTTCATTCAAACTTCGATAAGCAAGATATGTGGTGTTTTTTGCTATGTCGTCTGCCCTCATGTTGCTGTGTCGCGTGAGTGAGGCATCCTGTACTTGAAAAGTCCAGGCAAAAGCCTGGTCTCAGGCCCTGCCCTATCATAACGCTGAAAGGTCAATATTTCATGGTCAGAATTTTTAATATTCTGCTGTTGTTATGCCTGTGCACTGTCCTGTTATCTGAATCAGCGTGGTGCGCTGACTGGCTTACGCTTGTGGGTACAGAACCTCAGGGACGTAACTTTAAATGGTGGGGCATAATTCAGCCGCTTTATATTCATGACTATGGAAAATCGCTTCGCGGCCTCACAGGAAAGGCCGCACGGAATAATGGTAAACTTGTAGTTAAAAATACAGGCAGCCCGTGGTTTGATGAGCGTGAGGAGTTTTCAATCCACAGGCTGAGGCTTGGCATGCGTGGCCGCTTTACCGGCAGGTTGAAAAATTCCTTCACGTCCCGCATGAGCTATTTCTGTATGGTGGAAGCAGGGCAGAACCCAATGACCTACAGGATATTCGGAGACCGTGACCGTCCAGTGGCGCTTTCCGAGCTGTTTCTCACCTTTACTCATATTCCGTATTTTAAAATACAGACAGGGCTGTTTAAGAATACCGGCCCTGAGGAGATAATGCAGCCTGCGGGTTTTTTCGGAGATTACATACAGCGTCCCTCGTTTGTAGGCAGAGATTATCTGGAGGTTTTTTCCAAAGGCGCTCTGATAAGCTCCCCTGCTGCGGGAAAACCTGAAGAGGCTGGTAATCCCCGGAGTACCGGCTATGGCTTCAGCGCCGCAAGGGACTGGGGCATTCAGTTTTTTGATACCCTGAAGGCAGGAGAAAAACTGGCTCTTACATGGGCCGTAAAACTGGGCCGCGGAGAATCCATTTCCACTGCAAGCACATGGAACCATACGCCTGAAGTTTATCTTTATACTGCCGGGGAATACCGGCTGCCTGGAGGCAGGGGGCCGCTTAAAAACGGCATAAAGCTTTACTCATGGTTTCAGTGGGGCAGGCGCACATTTGCCTCTGACCCTGAAAAAAGGGGGTTTGATCGTTTCCGTTATGGTGTGGGATTCAAGGCCCTTGCAAGAATTTTGAGCATAAGACATCGTCTTGCCATGGACTTTATGATGGCAGACGGTATGATATTCATAGGGCTCTCAGGCCGGGTGAAAGGCGGGTCCCTTGTTTACGCCCCTGATACTGGTAACAGAAACAGGGGATTTACTTTGGATTATGGTATATATATCAGAAAGTGGCAGCTTAATTTCAGATGGCATGTGCATAATGTCCTGTATCATACCCATGGTCATCGGTGGTCCAGTGTGGACAGGCGTGACATAAATGAATATACCCTGGGATTAAGGTATAATTTTACTGATAGAATCCGGATAATGTGTGATTACATGATGCGTGACGTAAAGGCGCCCAACAGTAACAGCAGCAACACTGATATTATTGTGAACAGTGTGGGCAACAGGCTTGCCCTTGAATTTACCTGGATTTTCTGAGTATTGCCCAATGTTATCAGATTCGCGCACAAATTTTTCATGTTGCTCTGACACTGACGCATCCCCTTTCTGTACGAAAAGTCCAGGCGGCAGCTCAATGCATTTTCATGGAATTATGCAACTACTGACGGTAAGTAGCCCTTTGTCCGCCAAGTCTGCGCGCGGCAATCCGGGCTCAAGGGGAGCAGTTTCATTCAGGCTTATGCTTGTGCTGCTCCTGACTTCAATGGCCTTGCTTCCCATTATCATTTCCATTTCCATAAATCTGCCCTCTGTGCTTCACATACTTGAAAGTACTATTGCGGAAAAGCAGATGGCAGACCTCAAGGAAAAATACTTTGCGGTAAACAGGGAGGTGACAAGGCGTTCTGAAAGTACAAGGCTTCTTGCTACCATTCCAGGTGTTCATGACATAGCCAATAGAGAGATCAATGGAGAAGTTTCATCAAGCCTGGTGCACAAGAGGCTTTCCGCAACCATGAGGAAGTGGTTTGAATCCAGGGGCGATATCAAGAGTATTGCAATAATCGATCTCTCCGGCATGGAACTGTACAAGATGCTGAGGGATCATACCGGCGCTCTGAGAGTGGCAGCCCCGGATGAGCTTGAGAAGATGGAGGGTATGACAGAGGAGCTGAGGCATTTGAATCAGGACCATGCAGGCCTTTCAATACTTGCCATTCATAACAGAATTTCCTGGATAAATCGTAAACATCATATCCATCATCCTGAGGTCACCCTTGGAAGCCCTGTATATGGCAGCGGCAGGAAAATCATTGCGTTTGCCACAATTACAATGGACCTTACAACTATCCTCAAGAAGTTTGAGTATGATTTTCTTGTGACAGGTGATGGCGACTATATATATCAGGGTGAGTCCCATGATATAGAGCATATACACGGTCCAGGTGTTGCCTTTACGGATTTTCCAGGGCTCAAGGCCGCCATCCTTTCCAGGCATCCCGGTGTTCTGACTAACCGCAGCGGCCTTCAGGTGGCATGGGTCCCCATAATTATCAATAACAGGCCTGACCAGACAATGTGGAGCGGGGCCGTTGTGGATTCAAGCGTGCTTGACTCCCTGAAGGGACAGGTTGTAAGGCGGATCCTTCTGATTGTTTCGATAATATTTGTAATTGTGATGATGGTGGTGTGGCGTTTTTCTTCCGTGGCCGACAGGTTCAGGCAGGAGCTTGTGGATTCCCTGCGAAGGCTCATAGAAGAAAACAGGCCCATGAATTTCAAATGGAAACGACCGGTGGAGATAAGGGAACTCGGGGACGAGCTTAACAGGCTTTCACGAAGATACACTGAAATAATGGCTGAACGGGCAGACGCCGAGGCAAGGCTTTCCTATCTGAATCGCCGCCTGAACATGATTCTTGATAATGCGGCAGAGGGAATTCTTGAGCTTGATGCAGAGGGTTATATTCAGTTCGTTAATCCAGCCGCCTGTATGATTCTCGGCTTTGAACGGGATGAGCTTCTTGGTAATGATCTCCACTCCCTTGTACACTATCTCAGGGAGGACAGGAGCCAGTATCCAGAGGAGGAGTGTCCATTCTGCACGGCAGTAAAAAGTGGTAACTTCTATCTTTTCAGGGAGGATGTGTTCTGGAGGCAGAACGGGGACTCTGTAAATGTGGAGTATCTTACAGCCCCAATGTATGACAGCAATAAGAAGCTCATGGGCCTTGTCATGTGCATCAGGGATGTGACTGAGCGCAAGAAGGCGGAAATCAGGGCAGCGGATCTCCAGAAACAACTCCTGCATTCACAGAAGATGGAGGCCGTGGGTACACTTGCAGGAGGAGTTGCCCATGATTTCAATAACCTTCTGACAGCCATAACCGGCTACAGTGAACTGCTTGCCATGGACCTTGAGGGAGATGAGCAGGCTCTCAAGCAGGTAAAGTATATAGCAGCGGCTGCACGCAGGGCCTCAGAGCTTACGAGGCAGCTTCTGGCATTCAGCCGTAAGCAGCAGGCTGAAAAGAGGATCGTGGAGATAAATGAACTCGTCCGTCGCCAGGAGAAGATGCTGCGGCGTCTTATCGGGGAATCCATAGAGCTGGTAACACAGTTGAGTGAGCAGGAGCCGCTGAATACCATGGCTGACCCCGGCATGATTGAGCAGGTAATCATGAATATCGTGGTGAACGCCCGTGATGCCATGCCTGAGGGAGGCAGGATACTTATCCGCACGGAAAAGAAAGAGATTGTGCCTGGCGAGGAGTATATGTACAAAGCTGGCCGGGCAGGTAATTTTGTATGCATTGCAGTGGAGGATACAGGCTCAGGGATTGATCCGGATACAATGAAGCAGATATTCAATCCATTTTTTACTACAAAGCCCGTTGACAAGGGTACAGGCCTGGGCCTGTCAGTTGCGTACGGTATTGTGGAGCAGCATGGCGGCTGGATAAATGTGTACAGTGAACCTGGGAGAGGAACGGTTTTCAAGATTTTTCTGCCTGAATATGTAACTCAAAGTCACCATGATATGGAGGAGGACGGGGCCGAAAAGCGTATCAGCGTTGACGGGGGCGGCAGAAAAGTCCTGCTCCTTGAAGATGATGTTATGGTTCGGGAGATTGCACGTGAAATTCTTGAATCCCACGGGTTTGTCGCTACCCTGGCTGAGAATATCAGCCAGGCCAGGGAAGTTTTTACGCAGAATCAGGGACGGTTTGATCTTGTAATGAGCGATGTGATACTGCCTGATGGAAATGGTCTCGATTTCATCGAGTGGGTTCTTGAACAGGCGCCTGATACAAAAGTTCTGCTTGCAAGTGGCTATATTGATGAAAGCAGCCATGTAAATGAGATCAGAAAGCGGGGCCTGCCATTTATACAGAAGCCATTTCATGTTTATGATTTGCTGGTGGCTGTGGAGGCGGCCATGAAAAACTGATATGTTGGCTTCATGTTTCACTGCGTCTGAATTTTGAAACGCTCAATTCAGGTGGAAAATACCTTCGTTATACTGATGCGTCTGTAGAGAGAGGAACATGAATATATACCTTGTTATTATTGTTGCTGCGCTGCTTGTTAATTATGCGCTTTCCACAACTGCTGCGTGGCTCAACCTAAAAAATATTTCTGAAGAACTTCCGGATGAATTCAAGGGGTTCTATGATGAGCAGCGATATAAAAAGTCTCAGCAGTATCTCAGGGAGACAACACTATTCGGGCTGATACATGACACATTTCACCTTGTGGTTATACTGGCCTTCATACTTGCCGGAGGGTTCAATTTTGTAGATGGCATTGCGCGTTCGGCAGGACAGGATTCCATAGTCACCGGGCTGATGTTTGCAGGAATTATTATGCTCATGTCCCAGGTGATAGATATCCCTTTTTCCGCATGGAGCACCTTTGTAATTGAAGAAAAATTCGGGTTCAACAAGACTACGGTCAGAACCTTTATTACGGATATTCTGAAGGGGCTGGTGCTCACAGCGCTTATAGGCGGGCTGGTGTTTGCGTGTATAATCTGGTTCTTTGAAACCATGGGGCCTGTAGCCTGGATATACTGCTGGATTGCGCTCAGTATATTCCAGATCATGCTGATGTTCGTAGCCCCTGTGCTAATCATGCCCATTTTCAATAAATTTGAACCCCTTGGGGAAGGGAAGCTCAAGAAATCCATCATGAACTACGCACGAAAAGAGAATTTCAGGCTCAAGGGCGTTTTCAAAATGGATGGTTCAAAACGTTCCACCAAGTCAAATGCCTTTTTTACAGGCTTTGGGAAATTCAAGCGCATAGTACTTTTTGATACGTTGATTGCACGCCATTCGGTAGAGGAGCTCACTGCCATAATTGCCCATGAGATGGGGCACTACAAGCTGAAACACATACTCAAGGGCATAGTACGCTCTATTCTCATGGCAGGTTTTACCTTCTGGCTTCTGAGCCTGTTTATCGGGAATCAGGGGCTGTTTGAAGCGTTTAGAATGGAGCATGTTTCCGTTTATGCCAGCCTGTTCTTTTTCGGGTTTCTGTATGCCCCTATTGGAATGGTTACAGGAATTGTTGACAAGGCCATATCCAGGAAACA
>WFRQ01000007.1 GCA_015486425.1 Deltaproteobacteria bacterium
CAATAATATCATAGCCGCGATTCTCTTCTTAGTTTTATTTCTGGTCAATGTCCCGTGCAGCACACAGGCAGGTCAGGTCCGTATGTTCGCAAACCTGTTTGGGCCGGTCGTTTCTATCCGTCTGATCCAGCCAGGTTGAAAGCCATGATCGTAACTCTCATGGGTGAGGCGCAGCATGCAGTTTGCCTGTCCGGGGGCGCAGCCCAGGTATCGCATAACCGGAAGCTCAGGGCCGTGGTCTTTCCGCACGCAGGATATGAGTACTCCGGCATGGTGGCTGCCCGTTCCGCCATGGAGATAGAGGGAAGGAAATTTTCAACTGTTATTATAATCGGCCCGGACCACCGGGCAGGTTTCCGAAATGTGGCCATTAGCTCTGCCTCAGCATGGGAGACTCCTCTCGGGCTGATTCCTGTCTCACCACGTGCTGAAGTTCTGAGAAATCATGCCAGGCTCTTTAAGCCAGTGGAACTTTCCGACCGCACAGAGCACTCAGTAGAGGTTATTCTTCCATTTCTTCAGTACGTACTTGAAAAGTTTGACTTAATCCCCCTTGTGGCAGGGCCATGCAGCGCTTCAGAGATAGGAACATGCCTTGATCCTCTCCTTGATGATAAAACTCTCGTGGCAGTCAGCAGTGATCTTTCACATTACCTGACTGGTGAGGAGGCACGAGTCCGCGATGATGAGACAATTGGCAGCATCCTGAAACTTGACTCCACACTGCTTGAGAGGGAAGAAAACAGGGCCTGCGGGAAATACCCCCTGATGATACTCATGGACCTTGCCCGCAGGCATCACTGGAAGCCTGAACTCCTCATGTACAGAAACAGCGGTGATATCACAGGTGATAATTCCAGGGTGGTAGGTTATGCGTCCATTGCTTTTTACCAGGGTGAGGAGCAGGGTGGATCTGAACAGATCCAAACAGGCAAAAAAGATACAAAAAAGACCACAGGAGAATTTCAGGATATGAAAACACAGGAAAAGCCCAAGTTTCTCAGCCAGCAACAGGGTGTTGCCCTTACGCGGCTTGCAAGGCAGACAATAGAGGCAGCCTTTAATCAGACAGCCCCTGAACCACCCCTTCCCAAAGAGCTTGATGCCCCTGAACTGCGTGCGGAGCGAGGCACGTTTGTCACCCTTACCAGAAACGGCATGCTCAGGGGGTGTATTGGAAATATCATTCCACGTGGCTCAATTATCGAAAGTGTAAAGAGAAATGCCATTAATGCGGCTTTCAGGGATTTCAGATTCCCTCCTCTCACCAGGGATGAACTTAAGGATATCCACATTGAGGTAAGCATACTGACGCTTCCTGAAAAGCTGGAATATTCAGATGCCAGGGACCTGCTGTCAAAACTCCGCCCAAAGGTCCATGGAGTAATCATAGAAAAAGACGGGGCCTCGGCAACTTTTCTGCCCCAGGTATGGGATCAGCTCCCGGAGCCTGAGGAGTTCCTGTCAAGACTCTGCATGAAGGCCGGGCTTCCTGCCAATGAGTGGAAGAGCGGCACTCTTAAGGTAGAGACATACGAGGTGCAGTACTTTGACGAACCTAACCTTTGATGAAACGCTCAATTCCGGTTTCTGTTTTATCGGAAAATATGGGAGCATGCCCCGTTTGTTCCAACGTGCTGTGGCGTGTATAGTTGTCAGTTTTCAGTTATCAGTAGTCAGTAACTGAAAACTGCACACTGATAACTGAAAACTCAGACCGTCTTATGCACAATTTATCCGAAAATAGCTCACAGCTCAAAGCTCAAAGCTGAAAGCTCAAAGCGCAAGGCTCAAAGTATAATAAGCCATATTTGCTTTCAGATTCCGACTTTGAGCTTTGAGCTAACTTTCTGCTGGTTCCCAAACTCCAGTTTGGGAACCATGAACCGGAAGCTCCTGCTTCTGTACTCAAACAATGTCACACGCAGCAAGAGCGTATTTTCATAGTTCGTTGTGCTCGTCCCGGGAATGGCAGTTACCATGTAATATCTTGAGATATCTACACGTTACAGATAGTTTGTCATAATATTTAACGAGGTCTTAAATAAAAAATATCGCGTATTTTTTGCTCTGGTTCCCGACCCCCGGTTTGAGTATCAGACCAACCTGTGTGTTTTGACTGCGAGTTGACAATTGCTGACTAAACTGGAATCTGCAGTCCTCTCTCTTGTAATAGTAACCGGTGTTTCATCTGTGGTAACACAGATACTTACCATCAGGGAGTTCCTGTCCCAGTTCCAGGGAAATGAGATAGTTATATCGCTTGTCATGTTCAACTGGCTCATGGCAGGCGGTGCAGGCACGCTTATATCACACAGGGCAAGCCGCCTGTTTACCCCTTCTGCCAGCAGGCTTGCCTTGCTGTCGGCGCTGCTTGCCGCACTCTCAGTGGTGCAGATTCCGCTCATACGCATTTTGCGGCATCATGCCTTTATCTGCGGGGCATCCGTTGGGTTCTATCCTGCATGGCTGTTTACCCTGCTTCTCACTCTTCCTTACTGCATGCTCCTTGGTTTCGTGCTTCCCTACAGCCTCTTTGTGCTCAGGGAGACGTTTCCTGATTATGCCGGGGCACGCATCTACATTTATGACAATATCGGCGATACCCTTGGAGGGCTTGTTTTTTCCACTGCCCTGGTTTTTCTGCTTACTCCGGTAAAGGCAGTAATTGCCGCAAATCTTCCCCTGCTTATCTGCGCCCTGGTGCTCCTTGGGTGCGGCAATGAAAATTATATCAGGTCCGTGAGGGGCATTGTCTCCATGCTGCTGATCTCTGTGGCCTTTACTGCCTCTGCGCTTTGGGCAGTGTCTCATGAATTTTCCACCCTTGGCTGTGGCGCTGGTAGAATCGTTCACTATTCCGAGTCAAAATTCGGCAGGGTTGTCATTACGGAAGATCAGGGTCAGGTAACGCTTGTTCAGGACGGTGTGCCTGTTTTCAGCAGTGAGAACAGGGAGCTTGCGGAAGAGAGCGTGCATTTCCTTATGGCACAGATTGAAAACCCAGGTCGGGTGCTGCTGATCTCAGCACAGGGCGGCATGATCCGCGAGCTCGAAAAGTATCATGTCAGGAAGATTGACTATGTTGAGCTTGATCCCCAGGTGAGTGATGCAGTGTTCAGATATGGTCTGCTTGAGAAAAGCCCGGCCCTTGATGTGATACATCAGGACGGAAGGGCCTGGCTTGCCGGAACTGACAGGAAGTATGACGCAATAATAATAAGCCTTCCTGAGCCTGACACCTTTCAGCTCAACCGGTTTTACACCATTGAGTTTATGAAACTTGCAAAAAAGCGGCTTACAGACAGGGGAGGGGTAAGCTTTTCCGTTAATGGATATGACAGTTACATAGGCGGCCCTGAACTTGAAAAGGTATCCTCCCTGTTTCGTACAGCCTCAATGTGTTTCAGAAACGTTCTCATGCTCCCTGGTCTCAGGGTGTTTTTTGTCTGTTCGGACAGCAGCCTTCAGACAGACATACCCTCACTTCTTCAGGGCAGGGGCATTGTCACTGAATGGATAGCAAACTGGTTTTACGGAAACATCACTGAAGAGCGCATAGCCGGTCTGAGGCAGGCGGTTGAGCCCCATGCCGTGCTTAACACAGACCTTGAGCCAGGTCTGATCAGAATAATGTTTCAGCAGTGGTTCCTGAAATTCGGCTCTTCTCCAACGCTTTTTGCAGCAATACTTGTGCTCACCTCCCTGTTTTATGTTGCATTAACTGACAGGCGCCAGTTTGTAATATTTTCAACAGGCGCCATGGTGATGGGCGCAGAGACCCTTGTGATATTCACGTTCCAGGTCTTTTACGGGTATGTCTATTTTCTCATTGGCATTATCATAACGGTCTTTCTCGCAGGTCTCATGCCCGGCGCCTTAATTGGAAGCAGGCTCAGGGACGAGCAGTGTATGCCGCTTTTAAGGTATTCGGATATGGCTCTTGCCGCTCTGATGGCCTTGTTTGTATTATGGATACACTGGAACAGTGGTGTCCGCACACCTGAGTGGTGTTTCCTGCTGTTCGGTTTTTTGATCTCTGTACTCTGTGGCCTGCAGTTTCCAGCAGCTCTCAGGCTGCAGGGAGATACCGGAAGCAGTGTGGCTGGCACGTTTTCAGCAGATATCATTGGAGCGGGGCTGGGCGCCCTGCTTGTAAGCCTGGTGCTTATTCCATACGGAGGATTTGAGGTGGCAGGAACAGGCCTTGTCCTTCTGAAGTTTTTAAGCCTTGCGGTTCTCTTCCGACTGCGACAGGAGGTGAAAAGATGATTGAAAAAAGCTTTAAGAATGCAGGTCCCTGTGCCGGGGTAAGCAGGCGCAAGCTCATAACAGGAACCTGTACGCTGCTTGGGGCCTGCGTCATGGGCAGTCCTGTCTCCGCATGGTTTTTTTCAGAAAGTTCAGGTTCCGAAGACATCAGGGGGCATATATTCAAGCATGATGCGCCTGAGAAGCTCTGGAAGTGGCACAAAAAGGCAAAGTACCAGAAAAGTCTGGCAAACAGGCGTACAGCCTGCGGAATCTGTCCAAACAGGTGTGTCCTTGCCCCTGGAGACAGGAGTGTCTGCCGTTCCAGGGTAAATATGGACGGCACTCTTTATTCACTTGCATACGGGGCAGCGTGCGCAGTCCATGTTGACCCTGTGGAAAAGAAACCCCTGTATCATTTCAAGCCCCGAACCACTGCATTTTCCATTGCTGCCACAGGGTGCAGTTTCAGGTGCCTTAACTGTCAGAACTGGCAGATATCCCAGGTGAGGCCTGAAGATGTGCGGCACTATGACATGTTTCCTGAACAGGTGGTAAAAGGTGCCATGGATGCCAGCGCTGCATCAGTTGCCTACACCTACAGCGAGGCCACTACCTGGTTTGAGTATATGACTGATACGGCCCGCCTGGCCAGAGAGGCAGGGCTTTCAAACCTGTATATCTCAAACGGCTACATAAATCCAAAACCTCTTGATGAACTGTGCGGACTGATTGACGCAGCCAATGTCAATCTTAAATCCTTCAGTGATAAGATATACAGGAAGCTCAACGGTGGCAGGCTGAAACCCGTGCTCAACACCTTCATGACCATGAATCGTCGTGGAGTGCATTTTGAGATGACAAACCTGGTGGTGCCAGGCTATGTGGATGATCCGGACATGGTAAAGCGCATGTGCGCATGGATTGTGGAAACCCTCGGGCCTGATCACCCTCTGCATTTTCTGAGATTCTTTCCTCAGTACAGGCTTGATCGCCTTGCCCCCACACCTGTGGCAACACTGACAAAATTCCGGGACATTGCCATGTCAGAGGGTATTCATTACGTTTACGTAGGTAATGTGCCAGGGCATCCGGGCAATAATACGTGGTGTCACAACTGTGGCAAACTGCTGATTGAGCGGCGTGGCTATAATATACCTGTGTATAATATAAAAAATGGAAGGTGCGCCTTCTGCAATACTGTTATCCCAGGAGTGTGGAGCTGATCGTCAGGGTTTTCTCAAGGAAAACCTTGCCCTGCATGGCAAAATACAGTATCAGATTGCGGCATGTTTGATATAAATAAAATAGCACAGGACATCGCAATTCTTACTCCCCCCATTCTTCTTGCCGTGACGGTTCATGAGCTGGCACACGGTTATGTGGCGTACAGGCTTGGGGACCCAACTGCCAAAAATGCAGGCCGTCTCACCATGAATCCCATAAAACACCTTGATCTGGTGGGAACTCTGGTATTTTTCCTTACTCGCACCATTGGCTGGGCCAAACCAGTGCCTGTAAATCCCATGTTTTTTAAAGATCCCCGAAAGGACATGATCTGGGTGTCGCTTGCAGGGCCTGCATCAAATATCATACTGGCTGTGATAAGCGCCATGGTGCTGCGCATGACACTTGGGCCGCTGAGCATGTGGCAGAGCTCGGCATCCTATCTGCTGAAACCCCTGCTTTACATGGCGTACATCAGTATCCAGATAAATATAGGTCTTGCGGTTTTCAACCTTATCCCCATTCCTCCCTTAGATGGCAGCAAGGTACTCATGGGGCTTCTTCCCCGGGACCTTGCCATTAAGTATGAGTCCATGGAGCAGTACGGCTTTATTCTCATACTTCTGCTTGTCTTTACAGGGG
>WFRQ01000008.1 GCA_015486425.1 Deltaproteobacteria bacterium
TAAATGCTTCGGCCAGCTCTCCCAGCTCATCCCTGGTGCCTATCTCTACCCTTGGCGGCAGGATGCCTGCTGTGACACACTCAGTTGCCTGACGAAGTTTCTTCAGGGGAAGGGATATCCAGTGTACCAGCACCAGGGTCAGTATCATTGAAAGAATAGCAATGGCCAGAAGCAGTCCGAGAGAACGTATCTGCATGGAGTGGACAGTTGTATTGACACGCTCAAGAGAAATGCCCACATATATTTCGCCTATTTTTACAGTGGGCGGGTTCTCACTATGCCCCCCGAGTACCAGCTCATCAGGCGATATTATCTGCGGGGCAAGCACCGGTTCCCTTATCAGCCACATGCCCCCCGGGTAGTGCAGAGATATAATGGAAGGCTGGCCTGAGAGGTCACTGGAGGGGTGAAACTGCTGTTTCAGCAGATTACGGCTGCCGCCTTTCAGGTCTGCAGGTATATGACTGTAACTGGCAAGCACCCTGCCTGAATCACTTTCGATCCAGGCAAAGGTCACATCTTCGTAGTTTGAAAGCGAATCAAGGAGGCCTGAAAGATTCTGAATATTTCTGGTAAGCAGGCCATAGACACTGTTTGATGAAAGATTACGGGATAGAGAAACTGCGAGGGTTTCAAGGTCTGAATATAAAATTTCCTTCTGATGACGAAAAAGGAAAAAACCTATACACGAAAAGGTAAGAACAAGGATCAGGGAGATGAGAACAACGAATTTGACTGCCAGTGTGGGACGCAGCATTGCCGGTTCAGTCTGCAAAAATCTTTGCGCCTTCAAGCAGGTCAGAAGGTATCTTTATGCCGAGTATCCTGGCCGTGCGCATGTTGAATGACGGAATCAGCTTCCTGGCACAGGCAGGAGGTATTTCTGAAGGGCTGCGCCCCGAAAGTATCTCTTTTACCATTTCTCCTGTCTGCTCTCCTATGGAGGTATAGTCACAGTCAAGGGCAAAGAGCGCACCTGCCCTGGTAAAGTTGCCGGAAAGACCCATGAAGGGGATCCGGTGCTGCAGGCAGAACAGAATTATCTGCGGAGATATGATTGTATTGTAAATGGCCCCGTCGGGAACAGCAAGCAGCACATCCGCCCTGTTCTCAACCCTGTCCAGCATCTCCGGAAGAGTGGAAATATCATTGATCAGCAGAGGCACTACCTGAAACCCCAGCCTGCGGGCGCCTTCCCGGATACGCTCTACGTACCTGACAGTGGACCCGGTATGTATAATGCCTATGCGGGATGCATCAGGGCATATCTTTCTTACCCACGAAAGCTGGACTTCCGCAGGGATATCAAGCAGCACACCGGTTACTCCGGGCTGCTGGATAAGCTCTTCGGGAGGATCAAGCACCATGGAAAAAACAATGGGCATATCCATGTTCATGTCCAGGGTGGCAATAGTAGCCGCAGTGCCGATGGTGATAATTATCCGGGGCCTGGCCTCCCTTATCATTCTTGCTATGGCCACATGGGACCTGTCTGCAAAATTTGCCTGAATAACCGGCGGTGGATCTTTATACGCTGACAAAACTTCTTCCATGCCTTCAAACGCCTGCCGGTAGGGAGCATAATTGTTGCTCAGGAGAACCACCAGGCTGTGCCCCGCGATTTCACTTCCATGGGCCGGAATCGCCATCAGCAGACACAGCAGGGCAGAGATGACCGCATTACGCAAGCACCCTGCTGCTGCTAAGACTGCTTTTGGTATAATTCTCCAGTTCCAGTGCATTATTCGCAGTATCCCTGTTATCAGAAGTGCCAGGTAATCCGGCCGGTAAAGGTGGTGTCAGGTTCAGGGCCTGTGGGATACTCACGGACTCTGGAGTGAAACAGGTTATGCACTGCGCATGTTATTGACAGAGGAGAATCACCAGGCATGTACCCAACGGAGAGATCACCATAGGTATAGCTCTCAAGGGAATGCCATCCTCCCAGTTTTTGCAGGATTTCCCCAGGCGAAAACCCGGGGCCCGGGGAAGGCATACTGCCAGACGGCGGCCGTATGCCTGTGGAAAAATCAGCGCTGTCCTGCCAGTGTATGCGCAAATCAAGCCAGAGGCCTGTTTCATGGTCATATCTTATTTCGCTGTTAATCTGATTAGTAGGTACCGGTCCGAAAGTGATATCATCCTTTTTCTGTTTCCACACATAACTGTAATTGAATCTGATGAGGAAACTGCGGTTAAACCTGTAACTCAGGTCCAGTTCTCCTCCGTACTGATACATGTCATACATATTGTCATAGGTAAGCTTCATCAGGCCGGGGCTGCCTGAAAACTTGAAATCTATTATGTCCTTGTAGTTATTATAAAAAATTGCAAACATGGTCTGAAGTCCCGACGTATTCCACATCTGGTAGGCAGCCTCTACGGAGATCAGCTTTTCAGGGTCAAGATCGCGGTTGCCCTTATGAACAAACTCGAATGACATTCCAGGGAAAACAGAAGTCTGATCTATATAGTTCTGAAGATATGAGGGATACTTGAATGCCTGCGAGGCGCTTAGTCGCAGGGACTGGGTGGCTCCAAGCTGTTTCACAAGGCTGAAGCGCGGGGAAAAACTGCCTCCAGCAAGGGGGTGGTGGTCGTAGCGGGCGCTGATGAACAGGTTGAAGCTCCCTGGCAGACGCCAGCGGTCTTCCATGAAAATTCCGTATAGAAACTGGTTATGCCAGTCATCATAAGAGGTTGCCCCGAGGGATGATGTCCTTATCTCTGCGCCGGCCACAGTTTCATGGCTGCTCCACCTGAACTGGTGGTAGCCGGTGAGATTCACATTATCGAATTTCCAGTCATGCTCTTCCTCGCTGGTAATATACATGATATCAGCCGAGGTATTATGATGCCGCCACCAGAGGTCCAGGTGAGTATCGTCCAAGGCGAGGCGTGCCCTGAGGAACCCGTCCTCACCGTCCTGATCAAAGGTATCAACGGCATTCATGGGCAGCACAGCCACCGAGCCGCTTGAAATTCCAAAGGAGAGGTCGGCCCTTCGGCCAGGCTGCCAGGTATAGCCAAGCTCCCCGGAAAATTTCATCAGCCCCTTTACCTGGTTGTGATGATCAGACGGGGAGGAAACCTGAGTCCATCCACCGAGCAGCTTGTACTGCAGTTTGCCCTTTCGAGCGCCTGCATTGAAGTTATACAGCCCGCTTCCAAATGTCCCTGGAGACGCCATGAGATCAATGCCGTCAATCTCCTCAGGAGTACGTGTAATAATGTTGATCACTCCGGCAAAGGCATGAGAGCCGTAAAGAGCAGAACCAGGGCCTCTTACCACCTCGATTCGTTCAATATCATTGGGAAATTCCGGGATGAGAGCACACTGATTTGAATTTCTCGCTGGATTAAATATGGGACGGCCATCTACAAGCACCAGTACATGATTTGCCTGTGCCCCGTTTACACCGCGCATTCCAACATTAGGACCTGCGGCAGAGGCCTGAAAGAAATCAACGCCTGCCACAAATCTGAGCAGTTGAGCAACGCTGTTGAAGCCGCTGTGAAGAATGTCTTCCCTGGTGATAATAGTGGCAGAAGATGGCGATTCCAGCACGGAAACCGTCTGACGTGACGCTGTAACCACCTTTGGGATATCCTGAAACAGGAGCATCTCTCCTGTCACTGCCTTGGCCTGTGCACTTAAGGCATTGAGCAGCGCCACCAAACATAAGAGAGCAGCCGGCAGGGTTCTGCATAACCCCGAACTATGTGTGACCATAGGATACACTCCCGGAAAGACCTCCCCTGCCCCACGGAGTGATGCTTCAGGCAGCACCTTGAGGAGATCTGATTATCTGGTACATGTAACATTTATGTTACATGAAAGCAATAAAATTGTTAAGCATTGGAATTTCTGATGTTGCAGGCAGTTACTCCCCCTTTCCCCCTGGGCATGAAAGCCGATTTTACAGGCAGGCCTTCTCCCTGCAACACCATTGAATTACAAACTGATTACATGCCGTAATCCAGTTTGGCAAGTATGAATGCGTATGATTTAAATGTCATTACCTTGCTCTTTCGTAACTGCTCCCCCCTCTATGATGAATTCCCATAACGGAAAGTCGCTTTTCATCACACAACATTTTTTTGTTTGACGCGTTCATGCCTTGAAACAACATGCACTATTCACTTTTTACTGTTTAATGATTAGGTTGTGTTTTATCATGATAGTAGGCATAGGCACTGATATGGTTCATATTCCCCGCATTGCGCAGCTTTTCGGGAAATGGGGAGACCGATTTCTGCAGAGAATATTCTGTGAAAATGAAATAGCCTACTGCCTCAGACACAGAGACCCTTCACATACTCTGGCCGCACGTTTTGCTGCCAAGGAGGCCTGTTCCAAGGCCCTTGGAACAGGGATGGGGGCAGGGGTGACATGGTTGCAGATGTGTGTGATTCCCGAGGAGTCAGGCAGGCCAGCCATACGTCTTTCCGGTAATGCCCGCCGCCGGGCCTCGGTCATTGGCGCGGCCAAATGGCATCTGAGCCTGACACATGAGCATGAATACGCTCATGCGGTTGTTATTCTTGAGGATTGAGTTGACAAGACATGCCTCATGTTGATACATTCAAATATGGCCCTGAAAATGGGCGTATACCAATAAAAAGTGGTCAATCGGTATAGCCGTATTTACTGCATCTCCCCTGCCATCAGAGTCCCCATATAGCTGACCATCATGGGAATTCCTCTTTCGTGGATATGCAGCAAATCCGACAATGGCTCAATCTAATGTTATACATAAATTGAGCGATTCAAAAAACACATTGAACTTTGGCTTGTAATATGGGGTGTTGCACAGGCTGGGCGGTGCAACATGAAAGTTCAGGGTATTATTTCATAATTTATGGTGAGGTAACGGGCAAACCTGCCTGTACTCAGCAATATTTCAGTCTGTTGCACTGTGAAGCGGAGCAACGTAATAATGTATAGCGAGCATTCAGCGCAAGGAGGATGTCGGTAATGAGCGACAAGCCATTTATTCTGTGGTTCAAAGAGATTGGTATCAAGGACGTGCCACTGGTCGGCGGTAAAAACGCGTCACTTGGAGAGATGTATCAGCACCTTACAGACAAGGGGGTAAAGGTTCCCAACGGTTTTGCAATCACCGCCACGGCATATCAGCACCTTCTCAAGGAAGGGGGGATCGAGCAGGCAGTAAGGGATGCGCTTGACGGGCTGGACACTCACGACATAGAGGATCTGCAGAAAAAAGGGAAGAATGTCCGGGACATTATTCTCAATGCCAAGTTCCCTGAGGACCTTGAAAAGGCCATTATCAAGGCCTATGCAGAGATGGAAAAAGAGTACGGTTCAAATGTTGACGTTGCAGTCCGCTCCTCTGCAACCGCTGAAGACCTTCCGGACGCATCATTTGCCGGCCAGCAGGATACTTATCTCAATATCACAGGCACTGACGCGCTGATTGACGCATGTCACCGCTGCTTTGCAAGTCTCTTTACAAACCGCGCCATTTCCTACCGCCATGACAAGGGCTTCGGCCACTTTGATGTTTACCTGTCGATTGCCGTGCAGAAGATGGTAAGAAGTGACAGCGCAAGCTCCGGCGTCATGTTCACCATGGATACAGAGAGCGGCTTTGATGACGTTGTCTATATTACCGGCGCATGGGGCCTTGGAGAAAACGTGGTTCAGGGTGCTGTGAATCCGGACGAGTTCTATGTATTCAAACCCACGCTGAAGCAGGGTTTCCGCCCCATAGTCAGCAAGAAACTTGGTCTCAAGCAGAAAAAGATGATCTATGCTGATAATCCTGCTGATCCGGTAAAGAATATTGAAACAACTCCTGCGGAACGTTCTACATATGTATGCACTGATGATGAACTCCTCACCCTTGCCAAATGGGCATGTATAATCGAAGACCATTACGGCAAGGGCATGGATATTGAGTGGGCCAAGGATGGTGATGGCAAGGATGTGGGCACAGGTGACCTGTTCATTGTCCAGGCCAGGCCTGAGACCGTGCATTCGCAGAAGGACGTCAACTTCATGGAAACTTACATCCTGAAGGAAACCGGCGAAGTTCTGGCCACAGGAAAGGCGGTTGGCGGCAAGATAGGCCAGGGTACGGTAAACGTAATTCAGGATGCCGCGGAAATTATCCAGTTCAACAAGGGAGAGGTCCTGGTCACTGACATGACTGACCCTGACTGGGAGCCCATCATGAAGATTGCCTCGGCCATTGTAACCAACAGGGGAGGCCGCACCTGCCATGCCGCCATTGTTTCCCGTGAACTGGGTATTCCCTGCATTGTTGGGACAGAAGACGGCACTGAACGCCTTGCATCAGGCATGGACGTTACCATATCCTGCGCCGAGGGTGAGGAGGGTCGTGTTTACAAGGGTCTCCTCAAGTACGAAGTTGAAAGAATTGATTTCTCCAATGTACCCCAGACAAAGACAATGATAATGATGAATGTTGGTATCCCTGAACAGGCATTTGTACAGGGTCAGATACCAAACGAAGGCGTCGGCCTTGCCCGCCTGGAATTCATCATTAATTCTTATATCGGTATACATCCACTGGCCCTGCTGAACTATGACAAACTGCACGAAGTAGCTGCCGAGATGGATAAATACGGGCTGGAGCCTGGTCCTGGAGCACCGGATGTAAGGGAGGTCATCGCTGCAATTGATGAAAAAACCGCGGCTTATGAAGACAAATCACAGTTCTTTGTTGACCAGCTTGCCCAGGGTATTGCCACAATTGCAGCGGGCTTCTACCCCAAGGATGTAATTGTCCGCATGTCTGACTTCAAGAGTAACGAGTACGCCAACCTTATCGGCGGCCAGCTCTACGAGCCGGAAGAGCACAACCCGATGATCGGCTGGCGTGGCGCATCACGTTACTACGCACCTGTGTTTGAACCGGCATTTGAACTTGAATGCAGGGCAATGCTCAAGGTACGTAACGATATGGGGCTTTCAAACGTCAAATCAATGGTTCCGTTCTGCCGCACAGTGGAAGAGGGCAAGAAGGTTATAGCCGTAATGGAAAAATACGGCCTCAAACAGGGAGAAAACGGGCTGGAAATCTACGTCATGTGCGAGATTCCATCCAACGTCATACTGGCCGACCAGTTTGCTGAGGTATTTGACGGTTTCTCCATTGGCTCAAACGACCTTACCCAGCTCGCCCTTGGCCTTGACAGGGACTCAGAACTCGTTTCCCACATCTATGACGAACGCAACGAGGCTGTAAAACGTCTGGTCCGTCAGGTTATCAACACCGCCAAGGAGAAGAAGAGAAAGATCGGTATCTGCGGCCAGGCACCCAGTGATTTCCCGGACTTTGCCGCCTTCCTGGTTGAGTGCGGTATTGACTCCATGAGTCTCACTCCTGATACGGCAGTCAAGACCAGGCTGCTGGTTGCGGAAAAGGAAAAAGAACTGGGCATTTCATAAACCGGAAACTTGAGCAGTTGGAGGGAGTCAGCCGGTTAATCCAATAATGACCATAACTCACCCTGCGCATTGCCGCAGGGTGAGAACCCGCGCCGGAAGGGCCGGTGCAATGAATAAAAGAAGTTACCTGCTTTTCCAACGAGGTAGAGCAGGTTTTCTGTCATGTGGAACTCAGGGATAACCACCTGCGTTCTGCACTTCATGGCCATGCCTTATAAAAAAAGGCCTGCCATGGTTTCGGGGATGGGAACTGTACGAATGTGCAGTTATAAACAATCATTATTATTAACTTAAGGGAGGTTAGAGAAGTACCATGAAAAAAGCGTTTGTATTGTTTTTGGCCGTATCAGGGATGATTTCACTGGCACTTGGGTGTGCCTTTGCCTCTGAAGAGGCACATGGCGGGCATCATGCAGCAGCATCCTCAGTGACACCTGCGGATGCAATGAAGATGATTGTGGACGGCAACAACGACTTTGTCACACATCATGCAGCGGAATATTTTAAGGAGTATGCCACAGCCCAGCACCCCTTTGTAACCATGATCACCTGCTCTGATGCCCGGGTGCATCCCACTGTATTCAACGCCGATCCTGTTGATCACGTATTTGTCATCAGGAATGTGGGCAACCAGATACAGAATTCATGCGGCTCCATTGATTACGGCATCTATCACCTGCACACACCTGTGCTGCTCATCATTGGCCATACCCACTGCGGTGCTGTAAAGGCTGCAATGGGCAACTACATCAACGAGAGCCCCTGCATCATCAATGAGCTCAACGGCCTGCATCTTCCCCTGGAGCATGATAACGGTCAGGGAACCTTTGAAGAGAGGTGGCTCCTGAATGTAGAGCGCAATGTGGACTACCAGGTAAATTTCTGCATAAAGAAATATGCTGACCTGGTAAAGTCAGGCAAGCTGGCAGTGGTTGGCACTGTTTATGACTTTATCGACGCATACGGTCAGGGAAAAGGCAGACTGGTAATAACCAACATCAACGGCATCACTGACCCTGCAATGATCAAGCAGGATCCCCATATGTCAATGGTCAGCGACCAGCTTAAAAACACTATTGTAACAAGAAAGACAAAGGGTATGTAATCTTTTCCCTTTTTTCCCATCCAAAGGGGCATACCGTTTCATTACGGTATGCCCCTTGTCTGTTAAGGGGCTGTCCAAAAATAAGTTGGATGATGGCGCGCTCAGATTTGGGTCAGGCTGCAGGCCATTTAATTTTTCTCCAATATCCGGTATACTTTACCGAATGCCTCACAACAATTCTCAAGATAAAAACCATGGTCTGCCTCCCAATGGCGCAGGGCCAAGGATAGTGTCACGAAGACAGATACTGGACAATGCCCTGGACATGCAGGTACCTGCTCTGCCTCGTACAGTCAGAATGGTGCACGCCCTTACAGGCGAACACTCAGTTGACGCAAAAGCCATAGCAGATGCCATTATGATGGACTACGGGCTAACCCTGAAATTTTTCAGGGTGATGAATTCTGCTTTTTTTTCTCCTTACCGTCAGGACATACTCTCAATACGCTTCATGGTTGTGCTTCTCGGCCTTGACAATACCGCCAAGATTGTCTCCAGCGTTCCCCTGATGAATCCTGCGGAACATGCCATGCCTGCAACAATCATGGCCATGAGCCTTCTCATGTCTGAATTCACGGGCGTACTTTCAGAAATCACTGTGCTTGAACGTGAAAGCGCTGTGCCATGTGCCATGTTTGCCTCTCTTGGCCACCTGTCACTATCCACAGTGGTCCCTGATGCTTATGTTAAGATATGGACAGAAGAAAAATTTCCATGGAGCCGGGGCACTTTCAAGAAAACAACAGGGTGGCTGCCCAAGGATCTGGCTCTTAGAATCGCGCGTGGCTGGAATCTCCCAATGGTCATCAGGGAGTGCATCCAGCCTCCTGAAGATTTGTCCAGGGTCAAAGAAGAAAAGAGGGCACTGATGGTTACAGTCTCCTCTCTTGAACAGATGCTGTTCTGTGCAGCCCTCATGAGGCACAACGATGAGCCTCAGACAAGGCTCAGGGATAGAATCAGAAAAGTGCTGCGGCTGAATAATAAAAAATTTTCAAAGGCCATGAAGGATGGGATATTGAATTTTGAAAAAAACAATCCTGTATTTTATGAGGTGCTCAGAAAGGAGGGGATACTCTCCAGGATAATAATATAA
>WFRQ01000009.1 GCA_015486425.1 Deltaproteobacteria bacterium
AGTGTGACGAGTACTGGCTTACATTTAACAGGCTGGTAAAAAATGCTGATGCCACATGTGATGAACTGCTTCAGATTGACGGATTCCCGTATCTCAGGGGCACCAGACCGCTTGTAGAAGATGGTTTGCAGCTTGAGGACAGGAAGGCATTTGCAAGATGGCTCGAGATGATGAGGAGCGCTGATATGCAGGCGCGTTACCATGAACTGGATGCGCTGCGGGACAAGGACTGGGCTGTGCTCTGCAGTGAAGCCAATATCTATAACTGTGAGGCAGGCAGGCTCAAGGCTTTTACTGCAAGATGTTCAGCTCTGCTGCTTGGAGACGAAAGAACCAATCCAGATTTTCCCATAGTCCTCAAAGAGGCTGCCACCGCTGCCCTCAAAAGAGAGTATCCCCATGGCAGGGCGTGTTTCAAGAACAGACAGACCCTGGATGGCACTATCCCTGCTGATATCCCAAAGGCGCTTTCTAGTCCCTCTGCCTCATACAGGGGAGGTTCGGTCCTGGAGCAGAGAGTAAACAGGGTCAGATCAATGTCAACAGGTATTCCGGGGAGAAAATAATTCATGCCCATAGGCGGTTTTGTAATAACAGTGTTTCCAGAGGATATACAGTCTGTGGTCAAGGCATTGAGGGGCTTTGATCAGGTGGAAGTCCATGGTCACGATGACAATGGTAATGTGGTGGCAGTGCTGGATTGTGACACCTCGGAAGATATGGAAGCGCTTGTGGGCAGGATAGGCAGGGTGAAAGGTGTTCTTTCCGTGGGGCTTACGTATTTTAATGCCGAGGATGAGGTGGAGAAGATGGAAAAGGGCCAGTATATTCCCTCTCGATCTTTTGGTAACAAACCACCGCAGGATTAAATGTGGAACGACGTGATTTTCTGAAAATTCTGGCGCTGCCAGTAGTTTCATCTGCTGCAGGTGGAGTAAGAGAGGCAGGAGCGGGGCTCTTTGCCTCGCCACTTCATACCAATTTGCTCCGTCCTCCAGGTGCTGTGCCCGAAGAGATATTTGCCTCAAAATGCATAAGGTGCGGCAGGTGCGTTGAGGTATGTCCCTATGAATCAATTGTTCCACGAGATGTGTCATGGGCAGGCGTTAATGCAGGCACTCCTCTGATTGATGTTACAAAGGTGCCATGCTACCTGTGCATGAAATGTGTTGAGGTATGCCCCACAGGGACTCTCAGACGTATCAGCCAGGCGGAAACCAGGATGGGTCTTGCTGTAATTGACAGGTACGCCTGCATGACCTGGAAGGAGGGCGGGCTGCTTCTCTGCCGCACGTGCTATAATGTGTGTCCGTTCAAGGAAAAGGCCATTAAACTTGACCAGTTGAGGCCAGTGGTAATTGAGGAGTTCTGCACAGGCTGCGGTATCTGCACCCACGGCTGCCCTGTCACCCTTGAAAACGGAAAAAAGGCCGTAAATGTAGAACCAATATATTCACTGAGGCGGAAAATTTCTTGAAAATGCGTTGGAATCATGCCACGGAAACTGTAACTTCTCAATAAGTGCTGGTAAAAAGCCTGGATCACCGACAACTACATTCGGGGATGACGATCTGAACTGCCTGCAACTCCGTCAATCCGGCAGGTTTTGCTCGTTCCCAAACTCCAGTTTGGGAACGCATACCCGGAAGCTCCAGCTTCCAGACAAGGGCAGGTAATGCCGCGCAGCCGGTATTAAAAGGAATGAAGCAGGAGCTTCTGTCAATTGGGTACCCAAACAGGAGTTTGGGCACCAGCACGAAACTTGTCACCACTTATTGAGAAGTTACGCCCTTATGATTAATTGTTCCTGCTGAGCTTTTTAATGCCTGCCAGGCCGAGAAGGCCACATAGCAAAAGAGCTATAGAGGAGGGAACAGGTACAGGAGAACCAGCGGTGGTTACCTCTATATAAGCAGGATGTCCTTCTTCAGCGCTGGTGAAAGAATATCCTGCGCCGTCATATGGCAGATTATTATGGTCCCCATGCAAAAACGCTGTTGTATCCCCATTACCGAATTTCGTCTTGAACTCATCTGTAAAATCATAGGCAGTCCAACCA
>WFRQ01000010.1 GCA_015486425.1 Deltaproteobacteria bacterium
ATCCATATGGTCGCAGGCTTGCCGAAGATATAAGCGCCGCACATGACACCACGGTCATTACATTCGGGCTTGAGAATGCCATGATTCAGCCTGGGGAATATTCCCTTGAGCTTTCAGGCACGCAGGCAGTAATCACTGGTCCTGATGGTTCATTTCGCGTTGCCTCACACCTTATCGGCCTTCACAATCTCTACAATATTCTTGCTGCCGCAGCAGTTGCCCATGCAATGGGCATCAGTCACCAGGCCATGGCAGATGGTATTTCCGCTGTGGAAAAGGTCCCTGGAAGGCTTGAGCCAGTATGCACCCCGTCGGGTTTTATGGCTTTTGTGGATTATGCCCACACGCCTGACGCCCTTGAAAAGGTGCTTTCCAGCCTTAGAAGCCTTGCAGGCGGCAGGATCGTAACAGTGGCAGGGTGCGGCGGAGACAGGGACAGGGGGAAACGTCCGCTCATGGCTGCTGCGGCTGCCGCGTGCTCTGATGCAGTTTTCCTTACCTCTGATAATCCACGCACCGAGGCACCGAAAGATATCCTGATGGAAATGGTGCAGGGCATTGATGCCCTTGACACACGCGCGCACATTCAGGTCGTGCCGGACAGGCAGCAGGCCATATACCAGGCTGTCCTGTCTCTTGAAAAGGGAGACTGCCTGCTTGTTGCCGGAAAGGGACATGAAAATTACCAGATCATCGGCAGGGAAAAGCGACACTTTGATGACAGAGAGGCCATAGAGCAGGCATTCAGCGTGCGGGAAAAGACCCTTTCGGAAAGACTTGACCATGGTGAACAGTCAGAAAAGGCGGGTTTTATGCCTGGCATTACCCTGACGGATGTTGCGCAGGGTGCAGGCGCTGTTTCTGTAACCGGCCCTGGGGATATTCTTTTCAGAGGTGTTTCCACAGACACCAGGAAAATCATCCCAGGGCAGCTTTTCTGGGCGCTCAGGGGTGAAAACTTTAATGGCAACCGTTTTGCAGCCATGGCCCTTGCAGCAGGCGCATCCGGCGTGGTGGTTGACAGCAGCGCGCTGGACCATCTGAACCCTTTGGATTTTCCTGACAAATGTATAATAATGGTAACTGACACCCTTGAAGCCCTTGGCCGCTTTGCCTCCTGGTATCGCGTCCGCTGCGGCTATCATGTGCTTGGCATTACCGGAAGCTGCGGCAAAACCAGCACCAGGGCACTTATATCATCTGTTGCCGCTGCCATGTTTCCAGTGGCATCAACGGCAGGCAACTTTAACAACCTCATCGGTCTTCCATTGAGCATGATATCTGCTCCAGAGGATACGATCTGGGGCATTTTTGAAATGGGAATGAACCAGCCCGGAGAGATGGAGCGGCTCTGCTCAATCTCCATGCCGGACACGGGCATTATTACAAATATTCGCTCGGCTCATCTGGAAGGCCTGGGTAGCATAGAGGCCATTGCAGCCGAAAAATGGGAACTGTGGAAGGCCCTGCCTGATGACGGGACAGCCATAGTAAACCTTGATGACCCCCTTGTGCTGAGAGGCCTTAAATATTTCAGGGGTTCCAGAGTGTTCGGGTGGTCATTAAAAGCAGGAGGCCAGGACGTGATGCAGAAACAATCAGAGATACTGATGGGCACTCAGGAGGCCATTGACAAACTGGATACAGTGGTAACGTGCGATTCGTGGAGACCAGACGGTGCCGGTACTGAAATAGTGTGCACAATAAGCAGAAATGACGGGAGAAGTGAAAAACTCGTGATCCATCTGCCTCTGCCAGGTGAGGCAAACGTTCAGAATGCCCTTGCCGCAGTTGCTGCAGGGGCAGCCATGCACATACCCCTGGAACAGATTCGCCAGGGTCTGCAGGATGCGTCAGGCGTTCCAGGCAGGCTTGAGTACAGGGAGCTTGCCAACGGCTGGCTTGTTATTATGGATTTTTACAATGCCAACCCGGCATCAATGGAGGCAGCCCTTGCCACACTGGCAAAGTGGGCGGGGCCAAGGCGCAGGGTGGCAGTGCTTGGCGATATGCTGGAGCTTGGAGACCGGGCGGCAGAGCTGCACAGGGAGCTTGGCGCAGGCACAGTGGAGGCAGGAGTTGACATGCTCATTGCCGCAGGCGAATTTGCTCCGGAAGTGGCTGCAGGCGCAGAAGATGCAGGAATGCCAGGGGCAGGCATAAGGATATTTCCACACACTGATGACCTGTGCGAGTGGCTGAGAGACAGGGCAGTTACCCTTGTGCCTGACCGTGCAGCTCTCCTTGTCAAGGGCTCACGGGGCATGAGGCTCGAAAGGGCTGTTGAAGTCATAGAAGAGGTGGCAGGCGGCAGGGCAGGCACAATGCCGGGGCAAGGCATTCAGAGAGGATAATCTGTGCTCTTTCACCTCCTGTATCCTCTGCACCAGGCATGGCCTTTTTTTAATGTATTCAAGTATATTACATTCAGGACCATCTATGCCACGGTCACGGCTCTTGCCATAATGCTTGTTCTTACCCCGTGGTTCATAGAAAAGATGCAGAAGCTGCAGATGGGCCAGGTGGTAAGGGATGACGGGCCGGAGCGCCATCTTTCAAAGGCTGGCACTCCCAGCATGGGAGGCGTTCTGATAATCAGCTCAATCCTCTTTTCAACACTGATGTGGGCTGATTTGAGAAATATTTACATATGGATATCAATGCTCATTGTGGGAGGTTACTGCTGCATAGGCATTGCAGATGATCTGATGAAGATCACTAAAAGGAACAGCAAGGGGCTTTCCGGAAAAAAGAAACTCTTTTTTCAGACCCTGCTGGTGGCAATGGCCGCGTTTCTGATTTATGAATTTGGCGCGTGGGATACCCACCTGAGCTTTCCCTTTTTCAAGAATCTCAGGCCTGACCTGGGGTTTTATTACCTGATTTTTGCTGCCTTTGTGGTGGTTGGCTCATCAAATGCTGTCAACCTCACAGACGGGCTTGACGGGCTTGCCACAGGCCCCTTTGTGATAACAGCCGCGGTTTATGCCCTGTTCTGCTACCTTGCAGGACACGCAGGCCTTGCCCATTACCTGCAGATACCATCGGTTCCTGGCGCAGGAGAGCTTGCAATATTCTGCGGAGCAATGGCCGGGGCCGGGCTTGGTTTCCTGTGGTTTAACACCTACCCGGCTGAGATTTTCATGGGTGATTCAGGCTCTCTTGCAATGGGCGGCGCGCTTGGGTGCGTGGCAGTGCTTTCCAAGCAGGAGATAATCCTTGCTATTGCAGGCGGCGTATTTGTAATGGAGGCCGTTTCTGTAATGATGCAGGTTGGATATTTCAAACTGAGCGGCGGAAGGCGGATATTCAGAATGGCCCCCATACATCACCATTTTGAGCTGAAGGGATGGCAGGAGCCAAAGGTAATTGTCCGGTTCTGGATTATATCCATACTGCTGGGTCTGCTTGCAGTAAGCACGCTGAAACTGCGATGAAACAGGACCCTGGCTCAGTGTTTCACAATGTCCGGGTCACAGTGCTTGGGGCCGGAGAATCAGGCATGGCTGCTGCAAGATGGCTTGAGCCTCTTGGTGCAGAGATAACCGTAAGCGACAGCAGGCCTGAGGCTCAGTGGGACAGAAAGTTTTCAGAGTGGTGCAGTAGCCGGGGCATAACAGTTGACGCAGGCAGGCACAGTGAGCAGGCATGCACAGGGTGTTCCATAATGGTTGCAAGCCCTGGAATACCTTCCTCTGCCCCACCGGTGGTCATGGCCGCAGAGGCAGGCGCAGTTGTTGTAAATGACCTTGTGCTTGCGGCATGTTTCTGGAAAGGAAAGATAATTGCCGTGACAGGCACAAACGGGAAGACCACAACCACAATGCTGATTGCGCATCTGCTTGAAAAATCAGGCATCAAGGCAGTTACAGCAGGAAATATCTCTCCGCCCCTGTTTGAAGTAATGGATCGCGGTGCTTCCGATGTTACTGCAGTGCTTGAGGTGAGCAGTTTTCAGCTTGAGATGCTGAATGAACAGTGGAATCTTCCGTTTCCAGTGCCTGAAATATCAATTGCCGTGTGGCTTAACCTGGCTCCGGATCATCTTGACAGGCATGGAGATCTGAAGACATACGGTGAGTGCAAGGCCCGGCTCCTTGACATGCAGGGGCCTGAGCACTGGGCAGTGCTGAACTCCTCTGACAGTGGCCTTGAGCCATGGTTTCAGAGGGGCCGTGCCAAAAGGGCCTTTTTTGCAGGCAGTCACCAGCAGGGAACTGCTGGTGCATATTTTGACGAAAATAAAAACACTCTGGCCCTGTATCTGCCATCTCAGGATAAGAGCGGAATCAGAGAGGAAAAATATGACCTTTCCAACTGGCAGCCAGCAGGCAGGCATAACCTTGAAAATCTTGCGGCAGCAGCTCTGTCCGCAAGGCTTGCCGGTGCGAAGGCAGACGGAATCAAAAAGGGAATTGAGACATTCAGGCCCCCGGCTCACCGATTTGAGACAGTGGCGGTATCAGACGGAATAACGTATATTGATGACTCCAAGGCAACCAACGTGGCCGCTGCCATTCGGGCTCTTGAATCAGTCAGCGGACCAGTGGTGCTCATAGCTGGAGGGCTGGGTAAAGATGAAGATTATATGCCGCTTGCCCGCAAGGTGGCCGGGCTTGCAGACTGCGGCATGATGAGGGGTGTGGTGCTTCTTGGAAGACATGGGCCCCGGATAGCTGCAGCCATTTTTGGTGTTTCCCTGCCAAAAACCGTGTCTGTAGAGCTTCTTACGGCATTTTCAGATGGCCGGGATGCAATGGAACAGGCTGTCAGACAGGCTGTTAATCTTGCCATGCCAGGAGATGCAGTCCTGCTTTCTCCTGCATGTGCCAGTTTTGACATGTTTTCAGATTATGGCCACAGAGGTGCAGTATTTACACAGGCAGTGAAGGAAATTGCCTGCGCATCTCCTGATACGCAGTCCCCATATTTACAGACTGCAAAGAAAGGCCTTGGCGGCAAAGCCGGGCATGAAAGGTGTATGCAAAAACCCGGCGCATTGTCCGGCCAGGAGGCTACCTCAGGAACTGTGAATGACAACAGGCAGGAAATGACACAGAGGGCCCACACGCAGTGACGCAGGGAAACCACACTACACGGCTTGTGATTGCCGGAGGCGGCACTGGAGGCCACGTATTCCCAGGCATAGCGGTTGCCGAGGCCATGTCTGAAATGTCTCCCCTGTCAGTACTATGGATAGGCACTGACAGGAATGTGGAGGTCAGGGCCCTTGAATCAACGCCCTGGATTCATAGAACCCTTAAGGTTATGCCGATAAAAGGTACAGGTATTGCAGACAAAATTAAGGCCGTTTTTACACTGCCTGCTGCAACTATCAGGGCAATGGCATGGCTCAGGGAATTCAGGCCGCATATGGTGCTTGGTGTTGGCGGTTATGTTTCAGGTCCTGTAATGCTTGCAGCACGCAGTTTCAAGGTTCCTGCTGCCATACATGAGCAGAATGCCATTCCAGGGCTTGCAAATCGCATGGCGGCACGATTTGCGGACCGGGCTTTTTTAACATACGGTGAGTCTGCGGGGTATTTCAAAGACGTTGAGACCGAGCTTACCGGCAACCCTGTGAGACGTTCGATTCTTGACGCTGCGCGCTCAACTGTCAGTGACACGCCGTCAGTGCTGATTCTTGGAGGCAGCCAGGGGGCTGCGGCATTAAACAGGGTAACTGCGGCAGCCATCAGGACTCTGTGGCAGTCAGGCAGGAAGATAAAGGTGGTTCATCAGACAGGGGCCGGGGCTGATAGAGAGACAGCGGAATATTACATGAAAGAGGGAATTGATGCTGATGTCAGGCCATTTATTAATGACATGGCCGCGGCCTACAGCAATGCCTCTCTTGTGATATCAAGGGCAGGGGCCACAACTCTTGCGGAAATAACAGCCCTTGGCAGGCCTTCAATCCTGATTCCCTACCCCTATGCGGCGGACAACCATCAGGAGAAAAACGCCAGGGCAATGGCTGTGGCAGGGGCCTCCCTGATGTTCAGGGAATCAGACATCGGGGCAGTAAGGCTTGCCGGTGAAATTGAAAACATTGTAATGAATCCC
>WFRQ01000011.1 GCA_015486425.1 Deltaproteobacteria bacterium
GGCAGCAGCAATGTTGGTTATGCAGGTGTCAGCCAGGCATGGCTGCGTGCAAGGCTTCCCTGGGTTCAGGGTGTAAGCGGCCGGGTTGGTCGTGTCAAACTTAATGGCGGCCTTGAGGCCAATACCCTTCCTCAGAACAAGACTCTGAAATGGCTCAGGGCAAAACGTATATCCCAGAGGATGCTCGGTGCGTTTGAGTGGTCACGCGTTGGCCGTTCATACGATGGATTTGACGCTGCCTACGATGCACCAACATGGAATATCACAACCACATTTTCACATCCCAGGCCCGGTGGATTTCACCTGAACATCATGGACACCTCTGACAATGGCTACACTACAGACGATATTGATATTGCCACTGTCACAGTAACCATGAAGGATAAACTGGTTCAGGGTCTCGATGCACAGGCATTTTACTACTACTACAATGACCACCGTGATCTTGTGGCTGATAGCATGGCACGGGGGGCAGAGGTCAGCTCCTTTGGTGCAAATGTTCTTTACAATACCCCCAAGATAGGTCCAGGTGCCTTTGACTTCCTCTTCTGGGGTGTATTCCAGGAGGGTGTCTGGACTCCTGGAACAAGCGATGCACTGTATGGTAATAAATCCCGTCTGGACCAGAACGGTTATGCCATGGCCTTTGAAGGTGGTTACAAGTTCCATGACATAATGTGGCAGCCGTGGATCCGCATGGGCTACTTCTACGGTTCCGGTGATGGTGATCCTGACGATAATGATCATGACACCTTCTACCAGATGATTCCTACACTGCGTATTTACGCCATGACCCCGTTCTACAATCTGATGAACACCAAGTACTTCTTCGGGCAGGTCATGTTCAAGCCCTGGGAGAAACTGCTTGTACGTACTGACGTGACCAAGCTCAATCTTACCAATTCACGTGACGGCTGGTACCAGGGTTCAGGTATGACACAGGCGGATGCATTTGGATATGGAGCCAAGACAGCGCACATAGGAAAAGGCCATGATTCCCTTGGCACAATGTGGGATCTCTCCTTCTTTTTCAAGGACCTCTACAGGTACCAGGGCGCATCTCTCGGTCTGAATCTCTATTACAGCCATGTATTTGGTGATGATGTAATAGAAGATAACTTTCAGGACAGGGATGATATGGACTTCTTCTACATGGAAGCAATCATAAAATTCTAATATCCAGTAATTAAAGGCCGGCTTTCATGCCGGCCTTTTTGGGGATCGCACCTTGCAGGTACTGCAAGGCGCATATTTTTAAAAAAGACTGGAGGTAGGCTGTGAAAAAATACATCTACTGCTTCTTACTCGCCTGTTTTGTTGCGGCCTTTGCTGTGGGCTGTGCCGGTACCGGGCATGAAAAGGCATCGGTTTCCAAACCGGTGGTACAGCATCCTGACCTTACGGAACAGGAAAAACTTACACCCTGCTCATCATGCCATAAGGAGGTAACCCCGGATATTTATCAGCAGTGGTATGACTCACGCCATGGTCTTGATGAGGTCAAGTGTTTCCAATGTCATGGCACTTATGAAAATCTGAAGGTCTCTCCTGATGAGACCACCTGTGCTGCGTGTCACAATGCCCAGTTCCAGCACAGGGTCAAGGGCAAGACCTGCTGGGCCTGTCACCCTGCACACGGGTTTGTAGCCCACAAGTAAAAGAACAGGAGGTTCAGTATGGGGCTTTCAAGAAGAGAATTTATAAAGAGAACCGCAGCCCTGACCGCGGCGTCGTATGTGGGCATGAATCTGCCTCTGAAGGCGGAAAATCAGGCTCAGGCCGCATCAGAAGTTGATGCATGGAACAGGGGTGTATGCAGGCTCTGCGGTACAGGCTGCAGGGTGGAACTCGGAGTCAAGGGTGGCAAGGCCGTTGCCATCAGGGGCGTGACCAATTCCAGGACCAACATGGGATATCTGTGTATGAAGGGCATGCTCTTTTACAAACTCATGGGGCATCCGGAACGTCTTAAAAAGCCACTCTACCGGGCAAGCAAAAAGGACCAGTTCAAGGAAATATCCTGGGATGAGGCCCTGGATATAGCAAGCCGCAAATTTGCCGAGTCAGTTAAAAAATATGGCAACGATTCAGTTTCCTACTATGGTTCAGGTCAGGCTCTTACCGAGGAGACGTATCTTTTTCAGAAGGTCATGCGCGCAGGGCTTCAGACCAATAATGTAGAGGGCAATCCGCGTCTATGCATGGCAAGCGCTGTGGGTGGCTATATAACCTCATTCGGAGCAGATGAACCCATAGGCTCCTATGCCAATTTTGAGCTTGCAAACTGTTTTTTCATTATTGGCAGCAACACCGCAGAGGCACACCCGGTTCTGTTTCGCCGCATTATGCGCCGCAAGCTGGACCACAAGGATGAGGTCAAGGTTATAAATGCAGACCCCAGGATTTCGCCTACCTCTCGTATAGCAGACATGGATCTTCAGTTTATGCCTGGAACTGACCTGGCGCTCCTTCACGCAATGGCATACGTCATTATTGAAGAGGACCTCATAGACAGGGGTTTCCTGGAAAATTATACGTCATTCCGTGTTGGCAAGGAGAAGAAACAGGTTGATTTTGAGGCATATAAAAAATTCCTCCAGGACTATACGCCTGAGAAGGCGGCCCAGATATGCGGCGGCAATATCACCCCGGAAAAGATAAAAACGGTTGCCCGCTGGTTTGCCACCTCTGGCGGCACGGTAAGTATCTGGACAATGGGTATTAATCAGAGGAAACGCGGCGTATGGGCAAATAACCTTATCCATAATCTGCATATCCTTACAGGCCAGCTCTGCAAGCCCGGGGCTGACAGCCTCTCACTCACAGGCCAGCCCAATGCCTGCGGCGGTGTGCGTGAAGGAGGCGGTCTCTGCCACATACTGCCTGCGCACAGACTGGTTGTTAAGGACAAGCTGCGCCATCAGGTAGAAGACCTTTGGGGTGTGCCAAGAGGGCGCATACCTCCCAAGCCCGGCTACCATACCATGGCCATGTTTACAGCAGTAAATCAGGGCAAGATCAAGACCATGTGGGTGAACTGCACAAGCCCGGCACAGAGTCTTCCAAACTGTGATCTCTACAACAAGGGCCTTGCGCGGGAGGATTTTTTCCTCATCGTTACAGATATATTCCCAACAAGGACCACGGAATATGCCAACCTGATACTGCCTACTGCCTTCCATTTTGAGAAGACAGGTGTCTATGGCTGCACAGAGAGACGTTCTCAACTGACAAAGAAGGCTGTTAATGCGCCTGGAGAGGCAAGGCCTGAGGTATGGATTGTCAGGGAGTGGGCAAAGAGGCTGTCTAAGAACCTGAATGACCCTGTTATCGCAAAGACTGTGGAGCCTTTTGACGGTCTTGAAGAGGACTATGCACTGCCCGAGGCAATCTGGAACGAATATACTCAGAAGCTCACCAAAGGCCGTGATAACGACCTCAGGGGCGCAACATACAACGTACTCGCCCGTATGCCTGATGGTGTCCAGTGGCCTGCCCCAACCGAGGAGTTTGCCCTTACAGGTGGAACGGTTATCAAGTTCGTCAAGGGGTATGATCCCCTGGCAACAGAGCATTCAGAGAATGACAAACCGTATCAGTTCTACGGGCCTGCCCATCCGGACAGGAAGCTGTGGATATGGCTGCGGCCCAACAAGGGGCCGGAGGAGGTGCCTGACAGCGATTATCCGTTCTATCTGTCAACAGGCCGCGTTATTGACCACTGGCACACCAGTTCAATGACCGGAAGAATTACAGAACTCATGAGGGCCAATCCCTACGCCTATATTGAGATCAATCCTGTGGATGCTGAGCGTCTTGGCATAAAACCCGGCGACATGGTAGAGGTGGAATCCCGCCGTGGTAAGAACCTGCTTCCTGCCAAGGTGTACGAGGGCCCGGTCAAGGGCATGGTCTTTGTGTACTGGTATGATCAGGCAGAGAGCCGTATGATAAACAAGGTCACCAAGGATGCCTATGACCCTGGGTCCAAGGAGCCTGAATTCAAGATATGCGCGTGTCGAATCAGAAAGGTGTCAGGCCCCAAACCGCTGCAGCCTTTCCTGGTTCAGATGCCAGGATAGACTGCTTTGCGGTAACCTCTCAACTGGAAATACAGGGGCGAAATATTTTTCGCCCCTTTTGCATTGTCTTCATGGGAACAGGCGCCGCGA
>WFRQ01000012.1 GCA_015486425.1 Deltaproteobacteria bacterium
GTTGGCTCCTATATGTTCTGGGAGAGCCTTCAGGGCCTCAAAAAAGATAAAAACCCTCCAGAAGAGGCAGAAGAACAACCTGCCAAAAAGGAGTCGGGTTATGCCCGCGCACTTGCCTCCCTCCCGTTTCAGACTGATTTCGAAAAATCAGGGACCCGCATCTCTGCACTCCTGCCCCTTATATTTGGTGTTCTTGTAGGTGTTCTTGCAGCCATCATGGGTGTTGGCGGAGGTTTCGTCATGGTTCCTGTCATGGTTTACCTGCTCCGCATGCCCATGCACGTTGTTGTGGGGACAAGTCTTTTTCAGATACTCTTCACCTGTGTCAATGTTACTATTCTGCAGGCCTACAGCAACCATACTGTTGACTTTGTTCTGGCCCTTCTTCTTCTTCTTGGCTCCACCCTTGGCGCGCAGATTGGCACCAAGATCAGCAAGAGGCTGGAAGGCGACCAGCTCAAGATATTGCTGGCAAGTCTTGTTCTGATTGTCTGTGTCAAGATGCTCTACGGGCTGCTTGCCACTCCTGATATCATGGTTGCTATTGCAGGTGGACACTAAGAGAATGGAGGAAAAGAAGATGCTTTATTCTTATAAGATGAAAAAAGAGTGCAGAGGCAGTAAGGGTTATGCCTCTGCAGTTGTAATTGCTGCATTTCTGTTTGTTTCCTTATTTGCCGCTGTTTCAGCCTGCAGTGCTGCTGATGATGTACAGATAGCGGTTAATCCGTCTCATATTACCATCGCTGCCTTCTATAACGGTACCTCGATCAAGGCTACAGGCACTGTCCCTGCCGGATCTGACATACTGATACGTATAACCGGAGAAGTTGAAGAGGTACATCTGAAGAAAAAGGGCAAGGTAGGCGGTCTGCTGTGGATGAATACCGGAAAGTTATCCTTAAAGAATGTGCCAGGCGTTTTCATGGTTTATACCACGCCTGACCTGGCCAAGGTTGTTAATCTCCATACCATCAATCTTGGCTACTGGTCAGTAAAAGACCAGGTGGAACTTGAGCCTGAAAACGAGGCAAAGGAGTTCCTGTTCAAGGAGTTGGTGAAGCTCAAGGAAAAGGAAGGCGTATATATCATTGATTCAAAGTCAGTCAAATATACCGGTACCAGTGACGGCATGAGGCAGTATGAGGTAAATATCGCAGTGCCACCCAAGATGAAAGCCGGTGAATACAGTGTTGAGGCCTATGCTATCAAGGATAATGCCGTAGCAGGAAAGGCGGGTACTACTCTTACCATAAGCCTTGTAGGCTTCCCGGCCTGGATTGCCGGGCTTGCCTTTGGACACGAGCTTCTCTATGGGATAATGGCAGTGTTTGTAGCCATTGCCGCAGGACTGGTAATGGGTGTTCTCTTCAAGGACAAGGGAGGAGCTCACTGACATTGGACTTGAGCAGGTATGCGGCAAATCCGGCAAGTCGCTCAATTCAGTAATCAATTAAAACCTAATTTGAGCGATTGTTCGGATTTGCTGCATATCCGCGAAAGAGGACTTCCTATAATAGTGGGCTATATGGGGATTCCGATGACAAAGGAGATGTGGTGAAGACGGCAATCCCGAAGGGTTTCAAAATTGGAAAGTTATAATCGGTGTAACTACTTATAATGTCTTTATAAAAATGATTTTCCACATTTTGAAACGCTCAATTTAGGTAAAAGTATCCGGGGCGCGGAATGCTGCGTCCCGGTAATGATAACGCTTCTCGGAGAGCCTGAAAAATTATGATTAACAAGGTCATAGGCTGGGCAAAAGATAGAATTACCGGCAGTCGAGGCAAGGGCGGCGGGTCTTTTAAAACCACCTTTGCCAAGTTCCGGGAGATTCTTGTCCTTAACAATCAGGTGCTTGAGCTTATTGCAGAGGCAAATGACAAGCTGAGCGGCGACTATATATTTGACCGTCATTATATAGAAACCACGTGTGAAGAGGCCTGTTCAATGGTGCAGCAGCTCATATTTGGTCTGGATGAGATAGCTCCAGGCAAATACATGGCTCTCCATGAGGCTTTTACCAAAATCAAGAATGATATAGATGATATTCTGGCAGGGCGTCAGCCAAGGTCGGAAAATACATTCATTCTGCCATACGGCAGTATAAACAGAGACATGACCCAGGAGGTGGGCGGCAAGAATGCTACCATAGCCCAGGTAGGAAACTTCATGGGCATAAAGATACCCGAAGGTTTTGCAGTTACAGCAGCCGCATTTGCCGCATTTATGGAATCAGACAGGCTGAGGGAGAGGATAGCAGAGATCACAGGGCAATGGGTGCGGGATGAAATCGATGCTGCAACAGCATCTGAACAGATAGAACCCCTTATAATGGAAGCCCCTCTTCCGTCAAGGCTGCGCAATGAACTGGAGACGGCGGCAACCACCATCAGTAAGCAACACGGAAAGAAAAAGATTTTTTTTGCAGTACGAAGCAGTGCATGGGGAGAGGACAGTGAGCATACCTTTGCAGGTCAGTACAGGAGCATACTCAATGTGCCCCCGAACAAAATTACTGAGGCTTACAGGCAGGTAGTGGCAAGTGCGTACGGGGCCAGGGCACTGGAGTACAGACGCCGCATAGGCTACCACGAGGAGGAGGTGGTAATGCCTGTGGCGTGTCAGATTATGGTAAACCCCAGGACAAGCGGGGTGCTTTACACTTATGACCCGGTTGCCCCTGCCAAGGAGGTAATGATCGCTACTGCAACCTGGGGGCTGGGCGCGCCTGTTGTCTCCGGCACAACAATGGTTGATGAGTTCAGTGTTGAACGCAGGCCTCCGCACAAGGTGGTTGAGACCAGGATTACCCAGAAGATGAAGGCTCTTGTGTTGTCCGAACAGGGCGGCACCGTTGTGGAAAATGTGCCGGAACACAAGCAGCTATCGCCATCCCTTACCTTTGATGAACTTTCCAATCTTGCTGATACAGGTCTCCTGATAGAAAAAAATTTTCGCAAACCCCAGGATATTGAATTTTCCTATGACAAAGAGGGGGAACTGGTAATTCTCCAGACAAGGCAGCTTGCTGTCAGGGCGTTTAACGCCCCTTCGGCCTCGGAACTTTCGGAAATAAGAGACAGGTATGAGGTCATTCTGGACCACTGCGGCGTTACTGCACAGGACGGCATAGCAACCGGGCCTGTTCATATTGTACGGGATGACAGAGACCTTAAGGATTTTATCGCAGGTGCGGTGCTTGTGACCAAATTTGCGTCTCCGAGGCTTGCTGCGGTTCTTCACAAGGCAGCAGGAATTATCACCGAGGTAGGTTCCATCACCGGACATCTGGCCACAGTGGCCCGGGAGTACAGGGTGCCTGCTGTATTTAACTGCGAACAGGCCCTTTCTGTCCTCAAGGAGGGAGAGGAGATTACCATTGACGCTGAGGAGCCTGTCATATTCCGGGGTATTGTCAAGGAGCTCCAGTATTACAGCCTGGCAGA
>WFRQ01000013.1 GCA_015486425.1 Deltaproteobacteria bacterium
GAGTCACTGCCTGATGCCACTGTTATAACATCGCTGCACGGGTTCAGACAGTTTGACATTTTCCATAGTACTTCAGACAGGTCCTGTACATTAACACTGCTGTCAAACACCCATATTGTCTTGCTGAATATTCCCCGGCCCATATTCCACAGGCGTTGCATTATTTCTTCAGCGTGGTGGGGGTATTTTTTTTCAATGGATACAAATACGATTCTATTGAAAATTCCCTCAACAGGGAAGTTAATATCTACAATTTCAGGCATGTTTTTCTTGATAACAGGGAGAAACAGGCGTTCAAGGGCCTTGGCCATAAAGCAGTCCTCCTGAGGGGGAGGGCCGGGAACAGTCACTGGAAAAATTGCATCTCTCCTCATTGACATGCAGGTAATATGGAATATGGGAAATTCCTCAGGCCGGGAGTAATACCCTGTGTGATTGCCGAACGGTCCTTCAGTTTTCCCCCTGTGCGGATAAACAAGGCCTTCAAGTATTATCTGAGAAGATGCAGGAACTGAAAGATCAGAGTGCAGGCAGGGTATCATTTCTACAGGTGAACCTGACAGTGCCTGAGCAAAGTTGATTTCATAGAGGTTTTCAGGAAGAGGCGCACATGCAGACAGGGTCACTGCAGGAGCTGGCCCTATGGCAACTGCGACAGCAAGGGGTTTTCCCTGTGCGCATGCCTTTTCATAATGTGTGGCTCCGCCCGAGCCCGGGTACCAGTGCATGCCGGTTGTGTGATTGTCAAATACCTGCATGCGGTAAAGGCCTGCGTTGTTCAAACCTGTTTCAGGGTCTTTTGTGAAAACAACGGGAAGCGTTATGGCAGGGCCCGCATCAAGGGGCCAGCATCGCGGAACTGGAAGTATGGAGAGGTCAACGTCTCTTCCTTCAAGGATTATATCCCTGCAGGCAGGAGTATGAATGCGGGAAGTGGTTTCGGGTTCACTGGTTTTTTCAGTGTCGCTACCTTGTATCTCTTCATTTTCAAGCAGCAGGTCCATGACCCTTTCTGCTGCATGTTGGATTTTGCTGACCCCGAGAGCTGTGCAGATTCTTTTAATGGAGCCGAAGGCGTTTGCCAGCACAGGCATGCCATGGCCGTTGGGGTTTTCAAACAGCAGGGCAGGCCCCATGTTCCTGCTGACCTGTATGGTTATGTCAGCAAGTTCAAGCTCTGTATCAACACGCTCTTTTATTCTGCATAGCTCTCTATCGTGTTCAAGCGCATTAATAAATTCCTGTAAATCGTGGCAGGCCATTCAGATTTTTCCCTCTATGTACTTTTGATAGCATTCCTTTTGGTAACTGCTCCCCCCTTCAAGGATGAATTCCCATAACGGAAAGTCCAGCTTGTTTTCAGGCCTAAATATACTGAGCTTTGGCTTGTACTTTTCCTGACAGGAGGTGCAACATGAAAGTTTATACTGAAAACGGGCTTTGCCCTGGTATGGAAAACCTCAATTCACGGAAAAGTAATTCTTTACTTATGTAAAAAGTTTCCTGTTTTTCAGTCTTATGCTGAAAAAATGCAATTTATATGCGTTTTAAGAGAAATTCCTGACAATATTTCCTCGGTATGCATGTTGCATAATATACAATTCCGGAGGAACTTTAACCATTATATACCAGGAGGAGATTTGATGGAAAACAAAGCTCTGCAGGAGGAGAGAAATTCGGCATTTGATTTTGATGAATGGTGTGAACTTGCGCAGAAGAACCCTGAAGAATTCGAGGAGAGGAGAAGGGCAGCAGTTGAAGAAGTGATTTCATCCTCTTCCCCGGGAATGCAGCAGCGTCTCAGGCAGCTCCAGTGGCGCATAGACATGGAGAGAAGGAGGTGCAAAAACCCAATGATGTCATGTATGAAGCTGTTTGACATGATGTGGGATTTTGTCCATGCGGAACGTGGCTTCCTGCATGCAGTAAACATGCTTGAGCAGGTGGCCTCCGGTACTGTTCCCGTAGTGGAAGAGGCAAGGGGAGGAGTCGAGACTGCTGTTCTGCCATTTGGATCAGGCAGGGCATGCAGTGCATGTAAAGCGGGCAGTCACAGATGTCCTTAGGGAGTTGGTAATACAGGACTCTGACCTGCTGTTCGCACTACCTGAAAAGCCCGGTTCATCAGCAATGAACCGGGCCCTTTTTTGGGTCTTCTATAAAGTTGGTTCAGGATAAAGGCTTGGTTACCTTCCCGGACCTGATGCATCTTGTGCAGACGCGCATCCGCCTTGTCTGTCCGTTTACAGCAACTCTTACTCTCTGAAGGTTGGGGACCCAGCGTCTGCGGGTATGATTGTTGGCATGGCTGACATTACAGCCTGTTACTGGTCCCTTTCCACATATTTCACATACTTTAGACATCTTTCCAGTTCCTCTCAGTGACCTGATGCAGTGACTTTAACTGCTGCAGGATAATTTTTCTTGATTCTGTATAACTGTTTTATCTGTATATAAAGGCTGACATGCCCACTGCCAGCCAGCAGATACTTTCCTGAACTATTGCTCAAGCCGGGGATAAAAAATTTTCTTATTGCACCGCCCAGCCTGTGCAACCCCCTGTCATGAAAATTAAAGGCAAGAACCCTGCGTATTTCACGATAAAAGCCACTTTATATAACCTGAAGGTCCGGCTAATGCAACCCAAACTGTCAAGAAACAAGAAAATTAGTAACTGTTCAGCGTGTTAACGGTAATGTGTAATAATTCAGTATTTTGTTCGTGGTTCTTTCACCATTGGCCACCCCAATGGTGAAAACGTAATCCCCTTTGCGTCCTTTGCGTCTTGAGCGAAGCGGGCGGTTAAAAATGAACCGCAAAGTCGCAAAGAAAGCAAAGATTTTGCCTGCTGAAAAACTAATTCCATCTCTCCTGCACCTGGCAGATACGCTGAATAGATACGAAAATTATTGTGTAAAAAGCGGCTATCCGTTATGGGAATTCATCATAGAGGGGGGGGAGCAGTCACCTTTCTTTTTCCGTCAAGGAAGCAGGCTGTCCTACAGCGTATCCCCCTGGTCTGGAGCAGCGTTTTCAGGGTTGTCGTCTGAATTGGTAGTTTCACTTTCGGAATCTGATATGCCTGTTTCTTCCTCTTCTTCTTCCTCCTCGTGGTAACCTGCGCTTTCCTCATCTGACGTGTCGTCCTCTTCTCTGTTGTACAGGCCTGTTACCGGGTCATATCCTATATGGATATCAAAATTTCCACTGCCATTTCCCTCTCCCTGCCACTGTTCTTCATGGTTTCCGCACCTGATAATTACATGTCCCTTTGATGTGATATTTCCGGTTATATCAACTGTTATTGCCTTCAGTTCATCAAGTGTAACTTCTATCTGTTCATTTACGGCATTGAGATTGGCATGTTTTTCAAGCCTGACTTCCTGAATCTTGGTAAGTCTCCTGATCTGATCCAGAAGGGGTAGAAATTCAGTGCCGAGAGAGCGGGAGAGTTTTTCCACATTGTCTGAAGCCTCCTCCGGAGGCAATGCCCCTGAAAGAATTTTTGCCCCCATGTTTTTCAGACCCATAATTATTTTTTTTAAATTTTCAGGCACTATGGAGTAGGTAAGTTGAAGCTTTTTACCAAAGGTATGGGCCCTCGTCTTCAGGTGTGTTTCTTCAGCAGCGATCTGGGTTTCTATCTGCTCCTTCGCTTTTTCAAGAGACTTGAGCTGTGCTATCAGTTTGTCTCCAACAACTATCTCAAGCCTGTTTCTAATCTCAACATTTGACGCCCGTACAGTATTGGCCCAGATGTCCGCTCTGCCACACAGCACCATGCTGCCATGTTCATTTTCAAGGATCACTTCAGGCGCCTTCATGGTGCAGTGTGTAAACTCTCTGGTGATCTGGATATACTCTTCTGCTATAAGCCTTGCATTGGTGGCACATACAGTATTTATAAAACGGCCTGAGCGTATGGCGCTCCTGACCAGGTGGGCTATGACCTCACCTGATGCGTCAATCCTCTCTCCTTCAACTGTACCCTTTACCTCAAGCATGCCCTCGATGAGCACGGAAAAGGAACCTCGTATATCCCCGCTCACGCTGACATCGGCTGTGCATCGCAGCTCACCGCTGCTTCCACTCACATTGCCTGTTGTAAAATCAATATCATTAAGTTCAAGGCGGTTCTGGATGGAAATGCCGGTGATGTTCTCTGCCTTTGGTGCTGATCCCTCGAAATCAGTAACAATAATTCCTGGTTTCAGCGCGCATACATCTGTGTAATCACGTTGCTCTTCTTCATCATAATCCCTGGTTGTGGTTATATTGTCACCGAATTCAATGCGGACAGGCTCACCTGGAACCGGGGCTACCCTCCAGCCATAAACATCTGTTCCTGCTACCCCCTCGGTGGGTTCAAATATACGAAGCAGCAGTTCCCCCTCCTTGGCCTGCGGAAACATGTTTATTTCTCTGAAATCAATGGATCCGTCAGGGAAAAGCTTGCCTGATTTTACACTGAAATCATAGTGTATTTCTGTAAAACCAGGTACGCCATCAACAGGTTCCTCTCCGGATATCATAAGGGTGCATACGTCAGGAGCGGTATTTATAACCACATTGCGGGGCCTGAGATATTTTTCCCTTGCCGGTGCGCTGAAGCTGAAATCAGTTGCGATACCATTTTTAATGGTCTCAATGACTTCAGGCGGAAGCTGTATGGCATACTCTGCCATGATTTCCATGAGTGCCGCAGCGCCTTTTTCACCAGCCACCCTTCGGGCAGGAGGGATGTCCATGACTACCCTGATAATGTCCGATCCTGTCCGCTCTTCGTCTATGCCGTCCCGAATCCACTGCACTATCTCCTGGACGCTGCTTTCAGAAGTGATTTCATCAACAACCAGAGGCTGCTGTTCCTGCTGATTTTCTTCCTTTTCCAAAACCTGTTCTGTCATGAGGCAAGTTTTCAATAGCAGGGCAGCTATTCAGCGCTGCCCATCCTGAACCTTTAATGTTTTACGGGACCACCCATACTGTTCCCAGACTGGAGTTTGGGAACCAGCAAATAACAGCTTCTTTTACCTTGAGCCTTGAGCTTTCAGCTTTGAGCTATTTGCCCACTATATTGGGAATCCCTTTTTCACGGATATGCAGCAAATCCGGACAACCCCTTACTGCCTGCACGCTCCGCAACGTCTGCATTTTCTGGTCTGGCAGAATGCGGTCTGTTTCCCTTGTGATGCCAGCTTCCATTCATGCAGCAGATAGGCCTTTTTTACCCTGTGTGTAATAATTTCCCATGGAAGAATCTCACGGGTTCCGTATCCCTTAAAGATTTTATCGGTTATTACTTCGCAACTCATAACTGCTTTTTTAAACGAGATATTTTTTTTCGCCATTGCAGTAATGACAGGCGCAAGTTTACGGCTGCCTCTGCTGAGAACTGCCTGGTGAAATGCACTGTTCCACGAATCATGTCTGAAGTTGACATTAGGCAGTGCGGCAAGGTGTTTTTTAAGAAAGGCCTGTTTTTTCTGAATGTCATCTCGGCCTGCCATTGGGGCCCACTGGAATGGGGTCCATGCCTTGGGCACAAATGTGCTTACGGAAACAGTTATATGCCCAAGCTGCCCCCTCTGTCTGCCTGCCTCAAGGGCAATCATGCGTATTTTTTCCACAAGTGACAGGATACCCGCAATATCTGATTCCTGTTCAAATGGAAGCCCGATCATGAAGTAGCATTTTATGTTTGAAATGCCTCCACGGGTAATTGTTTCTGCTGCTGTCAGTATATCCTTTTCACTCAGGTTCTTGTTTATTATTCTGCGCAGTTTTTCAGTCCCGGCTTCAGGAGCAATTGTGGCAGTCCTGGCCCCTGATTTTTTAAGGAGTTCCACGAAACGCTGGGTTATGGCATCAGCCCTGAGGGAAGAAAAGGCAAGCGCCAGGGATTTTCCAAGCAGGGTTTCACAAAGTTCCATGATATCCTCGCGTTCAAGGAACTCGAGGCCCACCATGCCAATCCTTGAAATATGGGGCATGGCGTCTATGGCCGCGTTGATTGCCCCTCTGGGCCATGGCCTGGGCGGGCGATAGATGAATCCTGCTGAACAGAAACGGCATCCCCTGCCGCATCCCCTGGCAAGCTCTATGAGAGACATGTCAGAGAATACGGCGTCAGGAGAGATTATGGTGGTATGAGGCGCTTCAGCGGGAGTGCCTGAAAACAGGGCAGGGCGGACAGGCATGGGGAAGCCTGGCATTGCTTCCCATCCACTCAGGCGGTTTTCATGGTCATAAGTTTCTGAATATGCCTGTGGCACGTAAGCGCCAGGGCATGATGCCGCAAGGTCTTTAAGGACGTTGATACGTGATGGTGGGGATGTGTCAGAAGGGGCTGCTGTTCTGTGGATAAATGAGATGAAAGAGTATTCAAGTTCTTCAAAATCGCCCAGCAGAAAGGCATCCATTATTGGCGCTGCAGGTTCGGGATTTATCTGGCATGCAACACCTCCGGCAATTACCAGGGGTTCGTCTCTGCCTCGCTCCGAGGCCTTGAGTGTTATTTCTGCATCTATCAGGGCCCTTGCTGCATTTACATAGCCGGTTTCAAAACTTATGGAAAAGAGAACAAGGTCAAAGTCCCGCAGGGGCCTGTTTGATTCAACGGAACGCCACGCAGGTCTGCCTTCTGCGGCTGAATGTATCTTGTCTGGAACAAAGAAACGTTCTGCCACCAGACTGTCCACCTGGTTAATGCCGTTATAAACATGCTGAAAGCCGATGTTTGACATGCCAAGGGCATAGGTGTCAGGAAATATCAGGGCGATAGAGAATCGCCCTGACCATTTCTTTATCACAGCGCCGCGTTCTGCAGACGCCGCATTTATCCTTTTGCCCCTGCCATCTTTTCGCAGGCGGGCCTTTCCTGGCCTTCTGCTCACCTTGTGTACGGCATGAATCAGCCCTGTTTGAGCCTTGCCAGGTCTTCGAACCTTATATCCACTCCAAGCACCCCGATTATTTCATCATTCAGATTCCGCACCGGTCCAGACACTGTGATACAGAGCGCGTTGGTGATTTTGGATGTGTAAAAATCAGATACGTGGATACGTCCATCCTTCATGGGAGCAATGAACCAGGGCCTTGTTGAAAAGTCCGAGTCAAGCTGAAAGGTTGCATACCTGCCCCTGTCTTCCAGGCGGGTAATATTGTGAGTAATTTTTTCGCCATCGGCATTTACCACATACAGAAACTGTATGAACGGATTTGCCTCCAGCGTCTCCTTGAGCACCGGTTCCATTACAGCCGGGTCCATGCTGGTGATTTCCGAGCGGTCAATCAGGTCTTCCACAATATGGAACGCCAGATCGTGTGCCTTCTGTTTCAACAGGTCAAAGTCAGACGTGAACAGCTCAGATAGATACTTCCTGGCAAGGGCCTCCATCTCGGTGTTGGACATGGAGGTGACCCTGCCCGCATCGTACAGTTTCATGATTTCCTTGTAGATGCGGACAACCCCGGGATGCCTCTTGTCAATTACATGATCCCCGGAAAGATTAAGATGTGCATTAATCCAGTGGGCAATGCCTGCTGTGCCTGAAGTGCTGGAGATAATGACAGATACAGGCCGACCAAGAATGGAAGAGGTGTCAAATATGTTGTAAATCTCCTCATTTTTCATCAGGCCGTCTGCGTGTACGCCAGCGCTTGTTGCGTTGAAGTCCTCACCAACCAGCGGATAGTTTCTTGGAATGACAACCCCGAGCTCTTTCGTGAAGTATCTGGCCATGTCTGTAATGGCCCTTGTGTCAATGCCGTCTGTGGTGCCCTTGAGCGCTGTGCGCTCTATGAGAAGGGCCTCAATGGGGCTGTTGCCGGTGCGCTCTCCAAAGCCAAGCAGCGTTCCATTAAGTGCTCCACATCCGTACATCCACGCCGTGGTTGCATTGATTACCACCTTGTGAAAGTCATTATGGCCGTGCCATTCCAGAAGTTCTCCCGGAACGCCTGCATCCTCAATCATTGCCCGTACAAGTTTGGGCACACTGCGGGGCAGGGCTGCCCCCGGATAGCTGATGCCGTATCCCATTGTGTCGCAGAGCCTGATTTTTACATCAATACCGCTCTCCTCCCTGAGCTTCATAAGCTCAATGGCAAAAGGTATGCAGAATCCGTAAATATCAGCCCTTGTGACATCTTCAAAGTGACACCTCGGCCTTATTCCAAGCTCCAGGGCTGCCTTTACAATGGACAGGTATGCCTCCATGGCCTGGGCACGGCTCTTTTTAAGCTTGAGAAAGATGTGGTAATCAGAGGCAGAGGTCAGTATGCCTGTCTCCTCAAGCCCCATCTCCCTGACCAGTTTAAGGTCCTCGGCCTTTGCCCTTATCCAGCCTGTGATCTGCGGGAATTCATAGCCCTTTTCCCTGCACAGGTCCACAGCCTCCTTGTCCTTCCTGGTGTACAGGAAAAACTCTGATTGCCGTATTATCCCTGCAGGGCCGCTCATGCGGTGCAGGAAATCAAATATTCTGCCAATCTGCTCCACTGTGTATGGCGGACGCGCCTGCTGTCCGTCACGAAACGTGGTGTCTGTGATCAGCATGTCCCGTGAGGGCCGGGGGATTTCTATCTTGTTGTCAAAGGTGATCTTGCACACCTCGGAGTATGGGAAGATATCCCGCATGAGATTTGGCTCTGCCACATCCCACAGGGGAAATCTCTCCAGATCTCCAGGCGTATTAACAAGAAGTCCTGTTTTTTTGTCAGTGACCGGCATTATTTTTCTTCCTTATTCCCGTCAGGCTTTTTCCAGTCAGGCCTGAGATAAAGCTCGGCAAGCTGTGCCATGCTGACCCCTGCAGGGGCATGGGCCATGAGGCACTGGGCCTTCTGTGTCTTGGGGAATGCAATGACATCCCTGATTGATTCCCTGCCTGCCATCAGCATTACAAGGCGGTCAAGTCCAAAGGCAAGGCCTCCGTGAGGCGGTGCGCCTGAGCCAAGGGCCTCGAGAAGGAAGCCGAACTTGTCGTGGGCCTCCTGGTCGGAAATGGAAAGGGCCCTGAACACACGCTCCTGCACTGAGGGCTGGTGGATACGGATGCTGCCCCCGCCGATTTCCACACCGTTAAGCACTATATCATAGGCCCTTGAGCGAACAGCCCCCGGGTCCTCTTCAAGAAGATCAATATCTTCCTCTGAAGGCGCTGTAAACGGGTGGTGCATGGCAGTAAACCTTGCCTCATCTTCATCATATTCAACAAGAGGAAAGTGTGTTACCCACACAAAACTGAATGAGCTTTCATCAAGCATATTGCGGTCCCTGGCAAGCCTGCAGCGAAGCTCTCCAAGCACACGATACACAGTTGCCTTTGTATCAGCGCCAAAGAAAAAGATATCTCCCGGCTTTCCATTGAGGCGCTGAACTATGGCCTGTTTTTCATCAACTGTAAAAAATTTGGCTATTGGCGACTGCCATGATCCGTCTTCCTTTATCTTTACCCACGCAAGTCCCTTTGCTCCGAGTCCCTGAGCAAATTCAGTCAGCACATCAAGGTCTTTTCTGGAAAGGTCAGCCATGCCTTCTGCATTAAGGGCTTTGACAACGCCTCCTGATGATACGATTGTCTGAAAAACCTTGAGCCCGCAGCCTGCTGCAATATCAGATATGTCCTTAAGCTCCATGCCGAAACGTATGTCCGGCCTGTCTGTTCCGAATCTCTCCATTGCCTCCTCAAAGGTAAGGCGCGGGAACGGCGTGGAGAGTTCTGTATCAAGGGCCTTTTTGAAAATATGAGTAACAAGGCCCTCCACAAGCTCCATTATCTGTTCCTCGTCAATAAAGGACATCTCCATGTCAAGCTGGGTGA
>WFRQ01000014.1 GCA_015486425.1 Deltaproteobacteria bacterium
ACTGTGCGGCAGTGGCTGTTGAACCATCCTGATTTTAACCGTAGTTTTTTACCTTATCTTGGCAGGCAGATGCGATACCTCGAAAACCTGTCAACAGACCTGGTATTGCATGATACCATCACCCGCCTTGCCCGCCTGATACTCCATTATGTGGACAGGGACCATCTTTTCGATAATCAGAGCCATTACCCTGTAGCTTTGATCAATGATCTTCCGCACGATGCCCTTGCGCGTATGATAGGCTCGGTAAGGAGCGTAGTTAATCGTCATATGCAGCAGTTGAAAAAAGACGGTGCTGTACAATTCCATCGTGGCTTTATCGCTGTCAAAGACCTGGAGATGCTGGTGTTGCATGCAGGCAAGGCCCTGGCTGAGTTGAAAAAAAGACATACAAGGGGAGGTTGATAACATGCTGAATTTGTATCTGCTCACAGGGTACCGCATCTACGTCGTTGTCAGACGCTTGAAGTACAGGAAGTACGCCTGCGCGTCCTCCGCCTTGTATCTGCAGCACCCTGTAAGCAGATACAGGAGAAATCGCACTTACTTATTGAGAAGTTACCTGAATTTAAGAAAATGGAACTGTGACCCAGGTAACAGAATCATTTTTGAAAGTATTGTAGGATATTGCCCACTGCCATCTGCTCGAGGACCATGCTGTGATTTGTATGCAGGGGACCTGGAAAACTGGCTGACACCATTCGCAGAGAACTGTTCCCCTGTATCATACGGGCGTTTTACAGCCTGACAAACAGAAATGCCTAAGAGCTGTTCAATTTCTGGATGGATTTTAAGAACTTAAATACTCACTTCAGGCTCTATATATCCATGATAAATAAGGTGAATTACAATGAAAAAGACAGATGATTTTGCCAAACAGGATATTCATGCCACTATCAGTGAACTTGGTACTTCTCCCGATACAGGCCTTACTTCTGACGAGGCGAAAAAGCGCCTCAGGGAGTATGGCCCCAATGAAATAAAGGAAAAGACCGAACCCCTCTGGCATCGTATATTCCGGAGGTTTTGGGGGCCTATTCCATGGATGATAGAGGTAGCGGCAATACTTTCCGCTGTTGTGCACAAGTGGGATGACTGCATCATCATTACAGTAATGCTGCTTGTAAACGGCATTCTTGATTTTCTGCAGGAACACAGGGCCCTGAATGCCCTTGCTGCACTGAAGCAGAAACTCTCCCTTGAGGTAACGGTACTGCGGGATGGAAATTTTCAGACTGTGCCATCAAGGGAACTGGTTCCAGGGGATATTGTCAAACTGCGCATAGGTGATGTGGTGCCGGCAGACGTCCAGTTGCTGGATGGAGATTTTCTTGCTGTTGATCAGTCCGCTCTCACCGGTGAATCCCTGCCAGTTACGAGAAGCAGGGAACAGGTTGTATATGCCAACACCATTGTAAAACAGGGTGAGATGCGTGGCGTGGTCGTAAATACCGGAACCAATACCAGGTTCCATTCCGTTGTGGCCCTTGTAGCAAAGGCATCTCTTGAGGAAAGAAGCCACTTCCAGCAGATGGTGATAAATATTGGAAACTTTCTGATTATCATCACTGTTATCCTTGTGGCCATAATTGTGTGGGTGGGTATTTTCCGGCACGAAAATATACTTGAACTGGCCCGCTTTGCCATGGTCCTGACAGTGGCAGCCATACCGGTAGCCCTGCCTGCAGTGCTTTCGGTTACCATGGCGGTAGGGGCACTTAACCTTGCGAGACGCCAGGCAATAGTATCCCGGCTCACGGCAATTGAGGAGCTTGCCGGAGTGGACATATTCTGTTCTGACAAGACAGGTACGCTCACTAAAAATGAAATGCAGGTTGCAGAGCCTGTTACGTTTGGAGGGCATAAGGAAGAAGAGCTTTTCCTTTGCGCCGTACTTGCATCCCGGTGGGAAAATCATGATCCCATTGAGATGCCGATTTTCCACTACATGGATACAAAGTATCCGCATGTGGACTGGAAGTCCTATGAGCAGATTTCTTTTACACCCTTTGACCCTGTCAGCAAGAGAACAGAGGCGCATGTAAGAAAAGATGGCAAAGAGTTTGTTGTCATGAAGGGAGCTGCCCAGATAATCCTTGATATGGCTGAACTTCCTGATAATGAATCCATAGCTATCAGCCGTACAATTGACCTGCTGGCCAGCAAGGGATACCGCACACTTGCTGTTGGCCGTAAAGGCATTGAAGATAAACAGGTAGATTTTATCGGCCTTATCCCGCTGATGGATCCGCCGCGTGAAGATTCTGCCCAGGTCATAAAAAACATGCGTGGCTATGGTGTTGCTGTCAAAATGGTAACAGGCGATAACATGGCAATCGCCAGAGAGATAGGCAAGATGCTTGGTTTTGCTCCAAGGGCAATGCGCGCCAACCAGATGAGCGGCAAGGCCAGCAGTGAAATTATAAGCCTGTCAAAGGCCCTTGCAGGGGCAATATATCACAGGTTCAAGGGCGATGTCACAATGAAGGAGGCTGCCCGCTTTGCTGATGGTGTTATTGAAGACCTTAAAAAGATATATGACACCAGTCTTATAGAGAGAGAATTTCTCCATACACATGAATCTGCCCTGACTGAAATGATAGAGGAAGTGGATATATTTGCTGAAGTAGTGCCTGAGGACAAGTATTCCCTGGTAGCCATGCTTCAGAAATCAGGACATATTGTGGGTATGACAGGTGACGGCGTCAATGATGCCCCGGCGCTCAAAAAGGCTGATTGCGGTTTTGCGGTCTCAAATGCCACAGATGCCGCAAGGGCGGCAGCGGATATAATCCTTACGGCTCCTGGTCTTTCGGTAATAAATGCGGCTATGGAGCAGGCACGCATCACCTTTGAGCGCATGAAGAGTTATACGGTTTACAGGATTGCCGAGACAATTCGTGTGCTCCTTTTCATGACGCTCTCAATCCTGATATTTAATTTCTATCCCATCACTGCTGTAATGATCGTTATGCTGGCTCTGCTTAACGACATCCCCATATTGTCCATAGCCTACGATAATACTCGAATACAGCAGGAGCCCGTACGCTGGAACATGAAGGAACTCATAATAGTCTCCAGCATGCTGGGAATTGCAGGTGTTATGAGTTCATTTCTAATGTTTTTTATATTGAAAGAGATGCAGTTGTCAGAGCCAATGATTCAATCCATGATGTTTGTAAAGCTCATAGTGGCAGGGCATACAACCATATTTGTTACCCGTACCGAAGACTGGCTGTGGAAACGTCCATTCCCGTCATGGATACTTGTGCAGTCCAGTTTCTGGAGCGCGGTGGCAGGAACTGTGATAGGTGTCTATGGCTGGTGGATTGCACCAATAGGCTGGCAGTATGCAGGTTACATGTGGGCATATGCCCTGGCATGGGGTCTGTTTAACGATATGGTAAAGAAAGGCACCTTTGCCCTGCTGAGACGCAAGGGGCTGTATGCCTGAATTTCTTGAACCTGTTGGCGGATTTTTGTCTGTGACAAAGTGAGGGAGCATTCTCTGTTTGTTCCAATACCATAGCATGCTGCGGCTGTGCAGGTTTTTGAGCCTGGTTCTGAAACTGTGAGAATTTGTCATGTATGTGATATGCAGATTTTCTCGCATAACAGGCCTCAAAAAGCCATACTGCTGTTTCTTTGTGGTAAGAGTCTGAACAGGCAGGTAATGCTCCCCATAGAGAAGCTCTATGGCCGGGGATAAAACAGCGCTGATAATTTCTGATTTTACTGACACCTGATTTGAGCGATTGTCCGGATTTGCTGCATATCCGCTTGAAACGCTCA
>WFRQ01000015.1 GCA_015486425.1 Deltaproteobacteria bacterium
GGTTACTTCATAATAATTGCTATAATTACAGAAGGTTACGCCAATGCCATTTTTGTGATGCTCGATATCGTATGTGTGAAAGCTATTTGCATTTAACGATAAATATTTTTTAGATGCAATTTCAGTCAGTTATGTTTATGAAAAACTGGGAAACTCCAGAAATTAAAGTTCCATAGAATTTATCCCGATATAGAGAACAAGACCCAAAATGAAAGGAGGTAAAAAAACGACTACTAAGAATTCCCTTTTAATATTACTTACCAACACAGAAACCACGGGCACGGATTGCCCAACAATCAAATAATCACGGAGGATTATATCATGGCTCTTGTAGTTAACACAAATGTTTCATCACTCAATGCCCAGAGAAACCTCGTAGGCACAAACAAATCCCTCACTCGTTCAATCCAGCGACTTTCATCAGGACTCAGAATCAACAGTGCAAAAGATGATGCCGCGGGTCTTGCCATTTCTGACAGGATGAATTCCCAGATACGCGGCCTTAACCAGGCTGTCAGAAATGCCAATGACGGCATATCCCTTGCCCAGACGGCAGAAGGGGCGTTGCAGGAATCCACCAACATAATGCAGCGTATGCGCGAACTTGCTGTCCAGTCAGCCAATGATTCCAATACAGGTGGTGACCGTGCAAGTATCCAGAAAGAGGTGAACCAGCTACAGCAGGAACTGGAACGTATAGCTAATACCACAACATTTAATGGTAAAACCTTGCTTGATGGCACTTTTGTATCCCAGAGATTCCAGATCGGGGCTTATGCAAACCAGACTATCACTGTTGATATTGGCAATACACGCACAAATGCCATGGGCACTTATGAGGCTAAAACAGAATACACATCGACTGGTTCTATTGCTGCAGCCGCGTCTGGTACAGCAACTACCAATGCTGCCAACAATGTCGATTCGCAGACACTTACTATTCAGGGTTCACTTGGAACTGACACTGTTTCAGTTGGTACTGGTGACTCGGCCAAAACTATTGCCCAGGCAATTACAGACAAGTCTGATTCCACAGGTGTTACCGCCCAGGCAGTCACATATGCCAAAATAGATCATTTTCAGGCCAGTGGCGGAACTTCTGATACAATCAGTCTCACCATTACAGGTGCTGATAGTGCAACTGTTTCAGCAACTATTGATGTAACAGACCTTACAAACATGGCAGACGCGATAAATGCAGTTGCCGGTAAAACCGGCGTGAGTGCAACGCTAAGCGATGACAAGGCTTCTATAGTCCTTACCAATACAGCAGGTGAGGACATAAACGTCCGATTCAACAGTGCCGGGGTAGATGGTTCAGCTATTGATGTTACTGGTTTGCAGGACGATGGGGCGACAGAGGTCCAAAGTGCTGCGACCATAGATGATGCTGATGACAATGCAACTGTTGGCGGCACTGTAATCTTTGATTCTGCCAAGAGTTATAACCTGAGCACTGACACCACTGACGGAGGTCTGTTAACCGGAGACTTAGCGGCAACGCTTAATTCTGTCAGTGAAATTGACGTATCATCAAGAAGCGGTGCAAATGATGCCATCAAAATTATAGATGGAGCACTTTCCCTGGTTGATGATATCCGTGCTGACCTCGGTGCTGTTCAGAACCGTTTCGAGTCAACCATTGCAAACCTCATGAACGTATCTGAAAATATTTCCGCAGCAAGATCACGTATTACTGATACTGACTTCGCAGAGGAAACGGCCAACATGACCAGGGCACAGATCCTGCAGCAGTCTGGTACTGCAATGCTTGCACAGGCAAATACACTGCCCCAGGCAGCATTGACACTTCTTCAGTAACCAATAAAACATCAATGAACAGGGGGCGGCAAGAGCTGCCCCCGATATTATTTACTGAAATCAAAGAGGTTTTCTTATGGGCTTAGGCGTATCAGGATTAATGTCCGGGCTTGACACAGACTCCATCATCTCTCAATTGATGAGTCTGGAGAGACGTCCGGTAATGCTCCTGCAGCAGAAAGAAGCGGCGTACCAGGCAAAAATTACCGCACTTGGAGTGGTAAAAAGTGCCATGTCGGATCTGAAATCTGCTGTGAACACATTAAAATCCTCTGATGATTTCATTTCCTACAGCGCCACATCCAGTGACACGGACATACTTAAAGTTTCCGCCGGGGATGATGTTCAACCCGGTAGTTATAATATAATAGTCAACAGCCTTGCCAGTGCACA
>WFRQ01000016.1 GCA_015486425.1 Deltaproteobacteria bacterium
ATTTCATCTATTGACATTGGCATAACTTACCTCCTTTCTCTATCACTAATCCATTATAACAATATGGCATAGACTGGAAGTATTGCCATATTTTTTTCGCATATCCATCGGGATATGCAGAGAATTTTTTCACGGTGCGCAATGCGCACCCCACATGGGAAGACAGAAAACCGGAAAGTGATTTTTGGACAACCCCTTAGTCCATACCATACTGCAGGGACGGAATATCTTCCGCCCCTGCGATCTATTTAATACGCTACGTTTGTCCAATCATGTGTAAAAGATATTGGACCTGAATTGAGTCAGATTGGGAGGTTAAAACCTGAAATCAGGCCTGGGCAAGGGCCACGGAAACTGCCACTGAGGCTCCCACCATGGGATTGTTACCCATGCCTATAAAGCCCATCATCTCCACGTGAGCAGGTACTGAGGAACTTCCTGCAAACTGTGCGTCACAGTGCATGCGTCCCATGGTATCAGTCATGCCGTAGGATGCAGGCCCCGCTGCCATGTTGTCAGGATGAAGCGTGCGCCCGGTGCCGCCCCCGGAAGCCACGGAAAAGTACTTCTTTCCCTGCTCGTAGCACTCCTTCTTATAGGTGCCTGCCACAGGGTGCTGGAATCTGGTGGGGTTGGTGGAGTTACCGGTAATGGAAACATCCACACCCTCGAGATGGTTTATGGCTACGCCTTCTCTTACGTCATCAGCCCCGTAGCATCGGACTTTTGCTCTTCCGCCAGAGGAAAACGGCGTCTCCTTTACAACGGACAGCTCCCCAGTCTTGTAGTTGAACTTTGTCTCCACATGTGTAAAACCGTTAACCCGTGCTATGATATAGGCTGCATCCTTGCCAAGGCCGTTAAGTATTACCTTGAGAGGATTTTTCCTTACCCGGTTTGCAGAGTTAGCAAGGCCGATTGCACCTTCAGCAGCGGCAAAAGACTCATGCCCTGCTATGAATGCAAAGCAGCGGGTATCCTCATGAAGCAGCCTTGACGCCAGGTTTCCATGCCCGATTCCCACCTTTCTCTGGTCAGCAACAGAACCGGGGATGCAGAAGGCCTGTAGCCCTTCACCAAGCGTGGATGCTATCTGCTCAGCGCCACTGTCCCCCTTCTTTATAGCAATGGCCGCGCCGAGTATGTAGGCCCAGCAGGCATTTTCAAAACAGATGGGCTGAACATCCTTAACTATCTGATAAACATCCACACCTTTGGAGAGGCTCATCTCCCTGGCTTTTTCCAGACTTTCAATGCCGTATTTTTCAAGCACCGGCTTGATCTGCGTCATTCTCTGCTCATATCCTTCAAAAAGGGCCATGATATATCCTCCTACTCCTTGCGTGGATCAATGGTTTTTACCGCGTCGTTAAAACGGCCATACACCCCGGATGCCTTTTCAAAGGCCTCGCCAGGCGAGCTTCCCTGCTTTATCAGCTCCATCATGATACCGAGGTTTACAAACCTGTACCCGATGATTTCGTCATTATCATCAAGCCCGAGCTCCATGATGTAGCCTTCAGCGGTTTCAAGATAGCGGGGACCCTTAAGAGCCGTACCGTATGTAGTGCCAATAACACTCCTGGACCCCTTGCCAAGGTCCTCAAAGCCTGCGCCCACAGGAAGGCCGCCGTCTGAAAATGCGGACTGACTGCGGCCATAGGCTATCTGCAGAAAGAGTTCACGCATTGCCGTATTGATTGCATCGCATACCAGGTCTGTATTCAACGCCTCGAGAATTGTCTTTGTAGGAAGTATCTCAGATGCCATGGCAGCGGAATGAGTCATTCCGGTGCAGCCTATGGTCTCAACCAGGGCCTCTTCTATAATGCCGTTCTTTATGTTCAGGGTCAGTTTGCACGCTCCCTGCTGCGGCGCGCACCACCCGACTCCATGAGTAAGCCCGTTTATATCCTCAATCTTCCTTGCCTGTACCCACGCACCCTCTTCAGGGATGGGAGCAGGCCCGTGATTCGTGCCAAGTGCAACCCTGCACATTGACTCCACATTTGACGCGTACTTCATAACCAGTCTCCTGTCTTCTTGTTCATGAACCTCCATGGCAATGCAGAGGCAACCAAAATATGCAAAAAAGGTATCTGCTCAGTGGGTCCCGCATCTGCTGTGTTGTCAGGGGCTCGAAGTACCCGCAGTACGCCTTCGCCCCCTCCGCCTTGCATCTGCAGCACCCACTGAGCAGATACGTGTCAAGAAAAAAATGTTGTATGAAAAGTGACTTGCCGTTATGGGAACTCATCTTGGAGGGGGAAGCAGTTACCAAAAAAGTTATTATTCCAAATTCAAAACGCCCATTTCAGCAATACAAGTTTCATGGGGAGCATTCCCTGTTTGTCCCTCCTTTTCTATTATTGTGGAGGCTGTGTGGCTTTTTGAGGCTTGTTCTGCGAGAAAACCTGCATATAACATTCGTGACACCTCATAACAGTTTCAGAACCAGTCTCAAAAAGTTACATAGCCGCAACATGTTATGGATATTGAGACAAACGGGGAATGCTCCCGTTTCATGCTGCATGCGGCCTGCTTTCAAACACTACAACACTTCTGGGCCCCATGGTGTATTTTGTGCCTGCCCAGGGCCTCTGCTTCATAGGTGTAATTATATCATCAGGCCCTGATTTCATGGTGTCAATTGCAAGATGCCACCTGAATACTTTGTCTCCTGGCAGTATTGCCTCTGCAGATGCCTCCTCCATATTTGCCATGACATGGATATCAGGCTCCTGTTCCTCTACCCCACCCATTGTAAAGGCTATAAAACGGGATTCAGGATCATCCCATGGCCTGCTGTCAGGTTCGAGGCCGTGCCAGACAATATCACGGACACCCCTTGAATTTTTTCGTGTGCCTGTGAGAAAATGCTTTTTACGCAGCAATGGATGACGCATTCTGAAGGCTATAAGCTCCTGCACAAAGCGCAGCATATCCACATTTTTTTCAACAAGCTCCCAGTCAAACCAGCCAAGCTCATTATCCTGACAGTAACAGTTATTGTTACCATGCTGTGTTCTCAGGACCTCATCACCTGCAAGCAGCATGGGTATGCCCTGGCTCAGCATCATCATGGCCATGAAATTCTTCACCTGCCTGTGTCTAAGGGCGAGTATTTCCCTGTTGTCAGTTTCCCCTTCAACACCGCAGTTCCAACTGAAATTTACATCTGTACCATCACGGTTATTTTCCCCATTGGCCTCATTATGCTTTCTGTTGTAGCTTACAAGGTCATACATGGTAAACCCGTCATGGCAGGTGATAAAATTGATGCTGTTCCTCGGAAACCTGCCTGCTGCCTCATAAAGATCACTGCTGCCTGCAATCCTCGTTGCCACCTCATCCACAACACCACGATCACCGCGAACAAAGCGCCTCATCACATCCCTGTAAAGACCATTCCACTCCTGCCATCTGAACCCTGGGAATCCTCCTACCTGATACAGCCCGCCTGCGTCCCAGGCCTCTGCCACAATACGGCTGCCTGCAAGCTGGGCGGAGAACTCTATGCTCCATACCACAGGGGCATGATACATTGGCCTGGTATCCTCCCCGCGTGCCATGACGCTTGCCAGATCAAAACGGAAACCGTCAACATGGAAATCCCGCACCCAGTATTCAAGACACTCCACTATAAATGCAGTTACCAAGGGATGATTGCAGTTAATGGTATTGCCGCACCCTGTAAAATCAAGGTATCTGCTCCGATCAGCAGGATCAAGATGATAGAATGCCCTGTTACCAAGCCCCTTGAAGTTTATAACAGGGCCGTCGGCTCCACCCTCTGCGGTATGATTAAACACCACGTCAAGAATGACGCCAATGCCTGCCCTGTGAAACGCCTTGACCATGTCCCTGAACTGGTCAATATGACAGGCATGGCCTGGTGATGTGCAGTAACCGGGGTGGGGTGAGAAAAAGCTGTGAGGGCTGTATCCCCAGAAATTTTTAAGACCCTGTTTCCTCGGGCCTTCAGGTACGTCCTGCTCATCAAACGCCATAACAGGCAGCAGCTCCACATCTGTTATGCCAAGCCTCTGGAGGTAGGGGATCTTTTCAATAATGCCTGCATATGTGCCTGGATATTTTACCCCTGACGATGGGTGCCGTGTAAAACCTCCCACATGCATCTCATAGATGACAGCATCTCCGGAGCCCCTGTCAAGGGTAGTATCACCTTCCCAGTCGTAGGTGTCCTGAGGTGGAATCATGGCCCTCATTCCCGGCACATGACGTCCGCGAGGATCCATTGAAAGAGCGCGATCCCATAGAGTAGATGTGACAATCTTTGCCCATGGATCAAGAAGCTCCCTGGTCCGGTCAAAACGGAAACCTGTCCTTGATGTGTCTCCAGGCCCGTCCACGCGCCATGTGTAATTTACCCCCGGCCCAACCCCCTCAACATGGCAGTGCCAGAAATAGAAGGTCCTGTTTTTCTCAGGATCAAGCTCAATTACAGCAAAGGGAGAAGGTGCATCATGACTCTCATAAAGCAGAAGTTCCACAGCAGAGGCATGTCTTGAAAAGATACAGAAATTTGTTCCTTTTTCATCAACAACCGCCCCCATGGGAAATCTTGTACCAGGTGTAATACGACCGGTTTTCATAAGCTAACTACCTCCGGGTAAGGCCGTGGCTGCAGATCAGTTCCTGTGTCACATGGATATAAAGCAGACATAAAGACATCAGCTCGGCGGAAATGATTTCAGGATGTAGGCCACCCACGTATCTATTCCTTCCCGCATCTTCTTACCCATGGAGAAGTTCTCTACAAAGCCCACTCCATCCCCGCGCCAGATCAGTTTACCGTCCCTGCCGTCAAATATGTCTATAAAAAGGGTAGCCTTGCCGGTACGGGTGTAATCATATCTACCTGCCGGTCCAAGCCATGAGGTGTCCTGAACCCGTCCTGACCTGGTGAGCTGCATGGCCTGTTGCACGCCGGCATATGTGGCCACCTTGAAGTCAACATCTCCTGACTCCCTGAGTTCAAATCCCTTGATTCTCATGACAAGATCAACTGCATGATGAACCATCTTCTTGACGTCAGGATAACTTTCAAGCCTGTCCTCCGGCATATCTATGTCAGCCCAGGAGTAGGTTCTGAGATGGCTGAAGCTTATGGATGGATCATAGACAGTATCAACCTTTATCTGGGAACAGCCTGTAATTAACAAAAAAAACAAAGATAGAAGGATGTAATAATGTTTCATGGAATTCTCTTGGCAGATAAACTTTCACCTGATTTGAGCAATTGAGGGCTTTGCCGCAAATCCGCAAAAAATAGATGCAACCCCTTTTAATATCATCAAAAAAACAAACTCTTGGAACACTCAATTCAACAAGGTGCATTTTCAAGTAAAGAAACAGCGGGCCGGGCTATGCCAGCAGGCATGCCAGTCCATTAATAATATATGAAGAATATCGGGGAATGCTGAAAAAAGGAAGGGGAAAAAATACAGGGCAGGCTGAAAATCCAGCCTGCCCCCTTGTTGACCAGTCTATTTTGCTTTCTTGGTCTTTGCAGTGCTCTTGGCAGCAGTGCCCTTGGGACCTCTTGGCCCCCTGGGACCCCGCTCGCCAGGATCACCCTTGTCGCCCTGGGGACCTGGAGGTCCTTCAGGACCTGCTGGCCCGGGTTCGCCCTGGGGACCCTGCGGCCCTGGCTCGCCCTTGTCACCCTTGGGACCCTTAGGCCCAGGCTCTCCCTGAGGACCTTGCGGACCCTGAGGACCAGGTTCGCCCTTGGGACCTGGAGGTCCGGCTGGACCTGCCGGCCCGGGTTCGCCCTGGGGACCCTGTGGTCCAGGTTCGCCCTGCGGCCCTGGTTCACCCTGTGGTCCTGGCTCACCCTGATCACCCTTGGGACCTGGAGGTCCTTCAGGCCCTGCGGGACCGACCTCTCCCTGGGGACCTGGCGGTCCCTGAGGACCGGCTGGCCCTGGAGGCCCTGCCGGGCCGGGCACACCTGGATCTCCCTTTTCTCCCCGAAGCTCACCTTTCTGGAGAGCATTTTTCAGCTCTTCCATCTCCTCTTTCACCTGTGCAACCTGCCGTTGTGCCAGGATACCGAACAGACTAAGGCCCAGGGCAAGCAACGCCAGCAAGTACAAAAAACTCATAGATCCTCCTTTCCAAGAGACAAATTTTTATTTCTCGTGAACCATTATGTCCCACCTGAATCCTGCATTCCAGATACGGGGAAAACAATATTTTACCATTATAACAGTGAATTGCTACTTAGGGACTGTCCCCAAAAAAGCAGTAATTGACTGTTCAGGTGAATCTGCAAATTGAGTAATTCCCTTGTATTCGTCACCCTTCGGGATTGCCATATTTGTCGCATCTGCGGCGTTATCAGGCCTTTGAGATACACAAGTACCACTGCATGCCTTACGCCCTGCATCTACGACAAATCTGACAATTGCAGGCTTCAGATTCCATTAAAATTCGATAATACAAAAAAATGAGTTCCTGTTCAATAAAAAAATATTTATACTGAAGTAAATATTCCAATCGTGATCAGATAAACTTTTTGTCTGGAAACAAACCTTTAGGAGACAACTCATTGCAATTATATGACGTTTTCAATGGAGATGCAGACGGACTCTGCTCTCTTCACCAGATGCGGCTCTCAGAACCTGCTGAATCACGCCTCATTACAGGGGTAAAAAGGGATATAAAACTCCTGAGCCGCCTGAAATCCGGGAAAGATTGCCACATAACAGTCTTTGATATCTCATTTGACAAAAACCGGGATGATGTTGTGCGACTCATAGAGGATGGCGCTGAAATCGATTACTTTGACCATCACCACGCAGGTGAGGTACCAGAGCATCCCCGCCTTCATCCATACATTGACCCGGCGCCTGACAGGGGAACAAGCTTCATAGTTGACCAGTACATCAAAGGCAGGTTCAGGGCATGGGCTGTGGCAGGCACATTTGGCGACAATTTTGATGAAACAGCCCGCAGGCTGGCAGAACCTCTCGGGGCAGATGAAAAGACCATGGCCCTTCTCCGGGAGCTTGGCATTCTGCTCAACTACAACGGCTACGGCGCCACAGTGGAAGACCTGTTCTTCGCTCCGGATGAACTCTACCTCTCCATGAAGGAATTTGCGGAGCCGCTTGACTTCATTCACACCAGCCCTGCGTTTAAAACACTGCGCAGGGGTTACACCTCGGACATGAATCTTGTCTCAGAAATAAAACCCGTATTTTCACATAATGGAAACCAGATCTTCATACTTCCTGACCAGCCATGGGCCAGGCGAGTCAGCGGCGTATTTGCAAACAGACTGGCCACAGAGAACCCGCAGGGCGCTCATGCAGTGCTTACCGGGCTGTCAGGTGGAGGATATGTTGTGAGCGTAAGGGCCCCTCTTTCAGACAGAAGAGACGCCCATACCCTGTGCATGAAATTCCCCACAGGGGGCGGCAGGGCCGCTGCAGCAGGCATAAATCTGCTGCCTGAGACAGATGTTGAGAAATTTATTGAAGAATTCCAAAAAACATATACAAAAAAATAACAATCAGGTGTATGTTTTATGCCCTGGTACATCATGTCATCAAAAGGCCGTACACACTAAGGGGCTGTCCAAAAATAAGTTGGATGATGGCGCGCTCAGATTTGGGGCAGGCTGAGTTGAACTGATTGAGCAAAACCGCAGGCGTAGCCGGGCTACGCCTCAGGATTTTGTGATTGAAGTTCAGCTCAGGATGGCCTGAAGATGAGATGC
>WFRQ01000017.1 GCA_015486425.1 Deltaproteobacteria bacterium
CTTGCCACAGCCCACTCCCACGGGATACGAAGCTGCCTTGCAAGCAGCCTTATTCCTGCATGACCACGCCTGTGCACAGGCAGCATCCGCAGGTTGCGTTTCAGTACGGTAAACCATACAGGCATGGCCCTCATCCTGAAGGAGATGGAAAACCTGCTTATCTCCACTGTAACAACATCAGGACTGATCTCTGATAACTGCCTGCGGAGTTCACAGGCACTGTCCCTGTCAAGGTGCAGGGTGCCCATGAGGAAAAGTTTTGTGCGTCCCATGCTCTGTTATGTCAGAGCAGGCTTTCCCGGTCAAGACTCCTGTACTGAACCGCCTCGGACAGGTGGGGCATTGCAATGTTTTCTTCACCTGACAGGTCTGCAATGGTGCGTGATATTTTTATGATACGGTGAAAGGCCCTTGCACTCAGGGCGAGTTTTGTGGCCACGAGTTCCAGAAACTGCCTGCCCTCTGTAGAAAGGGGGCAGAATGTGTCTATATCACTGGCAGACATCTGGGCATTGCAGTGAATGGGCGCATGCCCGAACCTCGTGGACTGGACCTCACGAGCGGCTGTTACCCGTTCAGCAATGGCCTCTGATGTTTCACCGCGTCTGGATTCGCTGAGTTCACTGTACGGTACTGCTGGCACATCCATCTGTATATCTATACGGTCCATGAGAGGGCCTGAGATACGCCCCCTGTAACGCTGAATCTGGGCAGTAGTGCACGAACACTGGCGTGCAGTATCCCCGGCATGGCCGCACGGACAAGGATTCTGGGCAGCAATAAGCGTGAACCTTGCAGGAAACGATACGGTTATTGCAGCCCTTGAAATGGTGACAGAGCCGTCCTCAAGGGGCTGACGCAGCCCTTCCAGCACGTTTTTCCTGAATTCAGGCAGTTCATCCAGGAAAAGCACACCATTATGGGCAAGGCTTACCTGGCCCGGTCTTGGGATAGTGCCTCCTCCAATAAGACCAGCATCGGATATTGTGTGATGAGGAGTGCAGAAAGGACGCTGGATAACAAGCGGCGTTTCAGGCGAAAGCAGGCCTGCAACACTGTAAATGGCGGTGGTTTCAAGGGCCTCTTCAAAGGTAAGAGGCGGAAGTATGGAGGGAAGCCTGCGGGCCAGCATGGTCTTACCGGAGCCTGGGGGGCCTGTCATTATTACGTTATGGCCTCCGGCAGCAGCCACCTCAAGTGCCCTTTTGGCATGCTCCTGGCCTATAACATCATGAAAATCACTGCCTGATTGTGACTGGCCTGAAAGGAGTGCTTTAATGTCCACCCTGAGAGGAACTATCTCTCTCTGCCCTGTGAGAAATTCTACAATTTCCGCAAGATGTGCTGCAGGATGCACAGAGGTTTCATGAACCACCCCGGCCTCAGTGCCGTTTTCCACAGGAATGATCAGGCCGTTTATATCCCAGTTCCTTGCGGCAAGAGCAAGGGGAAGCACGCCGCGTGTTGACTTGATGGTCCCGTCAAGCGAGAGCTCGCCTGCAAGACAGAAATTACTGAGTCTTTCCTGAGGGATGATACCGGATATGCAGAGAATGGCAGCAGCAATTGGCAGGTCAAGGCCGGTCCCCTCCTTCTTTATATCAGCCGGTGCCAGATTCACCGTGATTTTCTGCGTGGGAAAAGGGTAGCCGCTGTTCTTTATGGCTGCCCTTACCCTTTCGCGGCTCTCTCTTACTGCCCCCTCAGGCAGCCCAACCATGTTGAACGCTGGAAGACCAGGGGATACATCCACCTCTATGTCCACGGGAAAGGCCCTGACCCCTATGACTACACCGCTCTTTGAATAGGCAAGCATACTCTCTGTATCACCCTGAAATTTTGAGGAATTGGAATCTCAGCTCCTGCACCGCCATTAATAATTCTGTTCACCTGGATTGAGCGACTGCCGAATCTGCCGCAAATCCGTCTTTTGAAACGCTCTATCCAGGGTTCAGAAAAAATCCTGGTATGTAATGCTAATCGGACTGTCTGCCTTGAAACTGCAACCCTGACACGGCAGAACGACCTGAGGCTTCAGATAGAAACTTCCTTTTAACTGCATCGCTCAATCAGGGTTTCATAAATGGAGGAACGGGTGCTATACTGATTTTAATTCCACATGCGAGCTTGGGGAAAATGTTTTTCCCTGCACTGAACGGATATCATCCACGCTAAAGTCAGGCCCATAACGGTTTGGTGAGCTGATAAAAAATGAAAGTTCTGTCCTTTGACTCAGGTATTGAGGCTGATATGAACCGCTCGTGCGCGGGCAGAGAGCCGTCTGATGCTGATATAAGGGCTGTCCGTGCTGCGGATGCTGTAATCCTCCCCAGAGGCTGCAGGGAAAATCTATACCTTATGGCTTGCCGCAACTGTCCCAACGTATTCCCCAATTATGATGCCCGCTATGGCTACTCAGGCAAGACCGGCCAGATATGTCTGTTCAGGGAAAATAAATTTTCCTGTCCTGAAACCGTCGTTTTTGATGATTCAGATGAATTCTGGCATCTGTATGACAAACCTCCACTGACGCTGCCATGCGTATTCAAGTTTTCCTGGGGTGGAGAGGGTAAATATGTATTTCTGCTTGAAAATTATCGCGATTTTCAAAAATGCATGGGGCTTGCGGAACAGTGGCAGGCCAGGGGGCTGAAAGGCTTTCTGTTCCAGAAGTATATTCCTTCCGGGGGTAGAAGTCTCAGGGCCGTGGTTATGGGCGGGCATATCCATACCTACTGGCGTGTGCAGAGTGATCCCTGCCAGTTCTATACGAACCTTGCTAAAGGCGCTGAGATAGATAGTGATTCAGACCCGCATCTTCAGCACATGGCAGCAGATATAACCAGGGAATTTTCAAGAAAAACCGGCATTAACCTTGCTGGCCTTGATTTTCTTTTTTCAACAGAGGAAAAAGACCCTGAGCCCCTGTTGCTGGAGGTAAATTACTTTTTCCACTATACAGGTCTGGGAGGTCCTGAGGGTTACTACAGGCTGCTTGCGGCTGCAGTCAGGGACTGGATCAGCCAGATAAGGCAGACAGGGTAGAACCTGGATTGAGCACTTGCCTCAGATGTTGTGCTTAGAGAACAGTTCCCCTTTTTTTAATCTGCGTGATGTGATATTTTGGTAATGAACAGTCATGGTTGCATGACTCAAAACCAAGGTCAAAATTTTTTTGGAGGGGAACAGCTCATGCGCGATACACTCGCTATGATTCTTGCAGGAGGCGTTGGAAGCAGGCTCAACATACTTGTGAAAGAGCGGGCCAAACCTGCTGTGCCTTTTGGAGGCATTTTCAGGATCATTGACTTTGCATTGTCAAATGTCATGAATTCAGGTCTGAACCAGGTAGCGGTTCTCACCCAGTACAAACCCCTCTCTCTCATGAGGCATATAGGAGACGGCTCTGCCTGGGATTTTGTGGGACGCACCAGGGGGGTAAAGATTCTGCCACCCCGGACCGGAGAGCAGGACTCTGACTGGTACAAGGGCACAGCGGATGCTGTGAGGCAGAACATGGACTTTATTGAAGACCGTCCATCCCGTGACGTGCTCATTCTGTCCGGTGACCATATTTACTTCATGGATTACCAGGACATGGTCCGCCATCACAGGGAGGTTGGCGCAAAGGTAACAGTGGCCATGATGACCGTGCCATGGGAGCAGACATCCCAGTTCGGAATTGGCATACTGGATGGCGTTGGCCGCATCGTTGAATGGGAAGAAAAGCCTGAGCAGGCACGTTCCAACCTGGCCTCAATGGGCATATATGTTTTTGATACGGTTTACCTGCTGGAAGCGCTCAGAGCCACAAAGGAAGTTGATTTTGGCCACCACATCATTCCCAAGGCAATGGCTGACGGCGAACTTTACGGCTACATATTTAACGGCTACTGGAGGGATGTCGGTACAATAAGCTCCCTTTGGGATGCCAACATGGACATGATCCGCAATCCTGCCCCTCTTGATGCCGAGGGTTGGGGCGTTGTGACCAACCTTGAGGCCGAGGGGCTGCCCTATGACCGGGCCCCTGCAAGAATTCTGCCTGGCGCGGTGGTTAAAAATTCTGCCATTTCTCCTGGATGTGTCATAGCAGGGCACATAGAAAATTCGGTCATTTCACCTGGTGTAACTGTTGAAAAGGGAGCCACAATCAAGGACAGCGTGATAATGCACAACACATGGGTGGGCAGCAATGCCGCTGTTTACAGGACTGTAAGTGACAAGGCGGTCCGGTTTGGTGAGGGAGCAAGAGTTGGCATGGGAGATGCCTCTGTACCTAACAGGGAGTTTCCCAAGCACCTTTACGCAGGTTTGACTCTCATAGGTAAAACGGCTGAAGTGCCTGAAGATGCCTCTGTGGGAACAAACTGCGTGGTGTTCCCACGGACAGGGCGTGACCTGTGGCCAGAGGACAGGCGGCTTGCAGATGGAGATTCTCTGGTGGGAAAGGCCTGAGCCAGCCCCCTATGCCAGGCTTGCAAGCGGGGTGAGCCTGCATTTTGATGGCTCAAGCAGGTATTCACCGCCCATGAGAAGCGGCATGTTATCCGTGCCGTGCCCGGCAGGCAGGCCGCTTATGACCGGCACCCTTAGGCCCTGCAGCCTGTCTCTGAACAGATCGGCAAGCATGGTTTCTGATTCGCCGCACTGAGTAAACTCCCCCAGTACGATACCAACTGCCCCGGAGAGCCTGCCGCTTTGAAGCAGGTGCGTGAGCATCCTGTCAATTCTGTAAAGCGGCTCGTTTACATCTTCAATAAAAAGTATGCTGCCATCCCAGAC
>WFRQ01000018.1 GCA_015486425.1 Deltaproteobacteria bacterium
GGCGGAGAGGATTTCGTGGCCCAGATTATCACATTTGGGCAGATGAAGGCAAAGGCCGTGGTGCGTGATGTGGCAAGAGGGCTGGGGATTCCGTACCAGGAGGCAGACAGGATTGCCAAGCTCATACCTGATCAGCTTGGCATGACTCTGAAAAAGGCCCTGGAAATGGAACCCAAAATCCAGGAGCTGATGAAGAGTGATCCCAGGATAAACGAGCTTATTACTGTTGCCAGGGTACTTGAGGGTCTTTCACGCCACTCCTCCACCCATGCCGCAGGCGTGGTTATCTCTGACAAACCTATGGTTGAGTATCTGCCGCTTACCAAGGGCCAGAAGGAAGAAACTGTCACTCAGTTTGACATGAAGGACGTGGAGAAGGCCGGACTCATCAAGTTTGACTTCCTGGGCCTCAAGACACTTACTGTAATTGATACGGCAGTAAAACTGATTCAGGAGCATTATGACAGGGAGATAAATCTCTCCACCCTTCCTCTTGATGACCCGGCTACTTATGAGCTGCTGGCAAAGGGCGATACTACAGGGGTGTTTCAGCTTGAAAGCTCAGGCATGAAGGACCTTATCAGGCGCATGAAGCCCACCATGTTTACTGACATGATTGCCCTTGTGGCCCTTTACAGGCCCGGCCCTCTGGAAAGCGGCATGGTTGATCAGTTCGTGAGGGCAAAACACGGCGAAATCGAGGTGGAGTATCTGCTTCCGCAGCTTGAGCCTATTCTCAAGGAGACATACGGCGTCATCGTCTATCAGGAGCAGGTGATGAAGATTGCCCAGGAGCTTGCAGGCTACAGCCTTGGAGAGGGTGATCTGCTAAGACGTGCCATGGGCAAGAAGAAGCCTGAGGTCATGGCTGCGCAGCGTGAGCGATTCATGTCCGGGGCAAAGGCGCTTGATATTGATACGCAGAAGGCTGCAATAATATTTGATCTCATGGAGAAGTTCGCAGGCTACGGGTTCAACAAGAGCCACTCTGCGGCCTATGCACTTATTTCCTACCAGACCGCATGGCTGAAGACCCACTACCGGGTGCCCTTTATGGCCTCTCTCCTGTCAAACGAGCTTGGAAATACTGATGGCGTGGTAAAGTTCATGACAGAGTGCCAGGATGCGGGCATAAAGGTCCTTCCGCCTGATATCAACTTCAGCCGCACGGCCTTTACCCTTGAGGACGGCAATATAAGGTTCGGCCTTGAGGCAGTAAAAAATGTAGGCACAGGGGCCATAGAATCAATTGTTGAAGAGCGTGAGAAGGATGGAAAGTATAAAAATTTCGAGGATTTCTGTACGAGGGTAAACCTTAGCAAGGTAAACAAGAGGGTCATCGAGAGCCTTATCAAGTGCGGGGCCTTTGACTCTCTTGGGCATCGCCGTTCCCAACTGTTTGCAGTGCTTGACCAGGCCATTGATTACGGGCAGGCAAAGAAAAAGGAGCGCATGGCAGGCCAGATGTCCCTGTTTGACCTGATGGATGAGGGACAGGATAACGGCGCATCCTCTCTATCACTTCCCGACATGCCTGAATGGAGTACAGCGGAGTTGCTTGCCAATGAAAAGGAGGCGCTTGGTTTCTACATCAGCGGGCATCCTCTTGATCCGTATCGTGATGATCTGCGGCGCCTCTCTCCGGTACATACCGGAAACATGGCAGGCATGGGAGACGGAAGCCGCGTGGGGCTCGGGGGCATTATTCGCAGCATCAAGGAAATTACAACAAAAAAAGGGGAACGCATGGCCTTCCTGGTGCTTGAAGACCTCCACGGTTCAGTAGAACTTGTGTGCTTTCCAGAGGTTTATTCCCGCTGCCGGGATTTAATTGTCAGTGAAAAACCGCTCTGGGTCCAGGGACAGCTCAAGATAGACGGGGAACAGGGCGAGGAAGGGGAAGAGGAGAGCGTGACCTGCAAGGTACTTGCAGACAGCATGGAGCTTCTTGAAGATGCGTGCAGGAAAAAGGCCGCAGGCCTTGTTGTAGAGCTTCGTTCTGACAGGGTGGCGCCTGAGCTGCTTGAAAAGATAAAACAACTGCTTATTGTAAACATGGGAGATTATCCTGTTACCCTTAAGATCAAGGTCCCGAAAAAGGGCACTGTGTACCTGGCGCTCCCGCCTGATTACAGCGCCTGCGGTGCAGCAGAACTTTCCACAGGGCTTACAGACCTGGTGGGGTACCCTTGTGTCTATTTTGAATATGAAAAGGAAGATACCACTGCCCAGGCTGATGCAGGCAAGGGAAGAAACGGAGCGTTCAGAGGGGCACGATAACCATCCCATTCACAGGGATCGCACAACGAACAGTGAAAATACGTTTTTGCTGCATGCGACATTGTATGAGCAAGAGGGAAGCAGGAGCTTCCGGTTCATAGTTCCCAAACTGGAGTTTGGGAACCAGCGTTATTTCGGGTAAATTTGAGCATTTCCTAAGTTGAGCGATTGTTCGGATTTGATGCATATCCGCGAAAGAGGAATTCCAATTATAGTCGGTTATATGGAAGTTCCGATTGAAACGCTCAATCTATGTTTATGATAAAAAAGATAACTGATGTCAAAATCTGATAAAAAAGACGGTATAAAAATTGTCTGCCAGAACAGGAAGGCCAGGCATCTTTATAATATTGAAGACACATTTGAGGCCGGAATGGTGCTTGTTGGGCCAGAAGCCAAATCCCTGCGGGAAGGCCGGGCCAATCTGACTGACGGATATGTTGCAATAAGAAGGGGAGAGGCATGGCTTCACAATGTCCATATCTCTCCATGGCCCTATGCAACCAACACAGCAATGCCTGATCCGAAGCGGACCAGGAAACTCCTTTTGCATAAGCGGGAAATCAGACGACTTGACGGCAAGATAAAGGAGAGGGGGTATACCCTCATACCTCTGAAGATATATTTTAAAAAGGGCAGGGCCAA
>WFRQ01000019.1 GCA_015486425.1 Deltaproteobacteria bacterium
AAGGCCCTTGACATGGCGCTGAATGAACTTTACGGGCTTGGATATGACTACTCAGCCAAATATGTCAAGGAGATCAGGCAGGTCAGCAGGGCACAGGTTCTCGACGCAGCAAGAAAATACCTGAATACAAGCGCCTATATACTGGTCATTACAGGGCCATGATACAAAACACTGACATATCGGCACACACTCAGGGCACTATTGCATGATAAACAGAATAAGCCTCATACTTAAGAAAGATGCGAGCCGTCCCATGGAGACGGCGGAAATACTTGAAGAACATCTCGGCCATAGGGGGGTATCAATAACAAGAGGCTCGGTTGATCCTGAAAGTCAGGCTGTGGTGGTGCTTGGAGGCGATGGAACCCTGCTCCACGTGGCAGGCCTTGCATACCACCTTGGTCTGCCGCTTCTCGGCATCAATGTAGGCTCCCTTGGCTTCATAACAGAGATCAGACTTGACGAGATGAAGGCCGCGCTTGACTCCCTGGTGGAAGAGCGCTTTGAGCTTGACAGGCGCATGATGCTGGCAGTTACCGTAAAGAGCAGGCGTCACGATGACTTTCACTACTTTGCCCTTAATGACGCGGTGATTACCAAGGGGGCAATGGGGCGCATGATAACACTTCCCGCATGGTCAGGAGACTCCTTCCTCAGCTCATACAGGGGAGACGGGCTTATAATTTCCACAGCCACGGGATCCACGGCATACAACCTTTCGGCAGGAGGCCCTATTATTCACCCCATGCTGCAGGCCATGGTCATAACCCCTATATGTCCCTTTGCCCTCAGCTCCAGGCCGCTCCTCCTGCCTGCCCACCGGCCTGTTACCATTCATATAGAGTATGCGCCGGAGGAGATAAGCCTTGTGGTCGATGGTCAGACAGGAAAGGAGCTTTACGAAGGAGACAGGATTATTATAGAAAAGGCAGAAGGCTTTCTGAAACTCATCCGCTCCCCGCAGAGGGACTACTTTGCCATCCTGAGAGAAAAACTTGGCTGGACAGAGGGGGTGAAGGTGGAAAACAACTGACCCGGTTGAAAAGATGCGCTGGCATCATACAACCGCAGATGGGGCAAGCTCTCTCTTATTCATGTGCCAGGGAAGGTTCACTGCCCTGACAACACCGGCGCCGTCATGAAAAATATCAATAATATTTGTACAGGCATGCCCCTGATCAAGTGAAAATATGGCAGATAGAGGCATACGCAGCACGGTAGCGAGAAAAACCCTGTTAACACCGCCATGAGCCGCCACGGCAATAGTTCCGCCGATATTTTGTGAAACCGCGCTCCATATACTTTCCGCAGCCCGCTGCTTCAAATCTATCAGGTTTTCTCCTCCCGGAGGACGGAAACCTTCAAGGTCCCTCATCCTCTGTCCAAATCCACCGGGATACAGTTCTTCTATCTCCTCCCATGTAAGACCGGTCCATTTGCCGAAATTTACCTCCCTGAGCCTGTCCGTAAACTGTATGTCAGCACCGGTAACTTCAGAAAGGGCCTCCGCCAGGTAGCGGCATCGCGAAAGATCACTGGAGATGATGCAGGATATACATGCGTCAGCAAGATTTCGTGCCGCATGAACACTCTGCCTTTGTCCCTGTTCTGAAAGCGGGACATCATCTTGACCATAATAGACTCTGCGGGGGTTTATTACCTCACCATGCCGCATGAGATAGATTCGCGTAAAGGTCTCATTCATATTCATGCAACAATTGCAGCGGCAGCAAGAAACATGGCAGTTTCAACGGTTTCAACATGGGCCCCCAGCAGGTCTCCTGTAACACCCCCAAACCGGAGTCTGCACCACATGGCGGCAGGGACACACCATGCCGCGCCTGCGGCAAGCATTGCCAGCCCTTCAGTGCCCTTGAGTATCCATGCCGCTGTCAGTGCAGTGACAAGCGCCACTATCAGGTATCTCCTGGAAGACTTGCCGGTAAATGCCTCGCCAAGCCCCCCTGTAGCCCTGGCATAAGATGAAATCGAACCTATAATATTTATGCCCAGTCTGGAAAGGCAGGGAATCAGCATGAACCACTGCCAGGCGGCATGAGCCGAAAGCCCTGTGAGCGCTGCGGCCTTTACCATGAGCAGCGACACCATGGCAAGCACACCGAGGGCGCCATTACTGCTGTCACGCATTATCTCAAGGGCCCTCTCCCTGTCAGCCCCGCTTCCCACAGCGTCAAAAGTGTCTGCCACACCGTCCAGGTGCAATCCCCGCGTTAGAAACGCCAGACATACGGCGTCAAGCACGCCGCATATCTCAGATGGCCAAAGCCCCCTTGCGGCCCAGTCAAAACCTGCCAGCAGACTTCCAATGATAAGGCCTGTAAACGGGAAAAAGGCCAGGGAACCTGAAAGCTGACGCCGCGTGCCAATGAGATCAGGCACCACGGTAATAATTGTCAGAAACTGCAGGGCAAGAAAAAAACTCCTGATGGCCGCTCTCCTTTCACGATTGTCTTAAGCCTGCCGGTTTTCAATAAACTCCCGCATGGCATTGGGAAGAACCTTCCTGATTTTGTGCGCAATTTTCATCTCATTCTTCTGCCACAGTATGCCGAGATAAATGATAAACAGCCCTGTAAACGTAAGTGCAAAGGGAAAGATTATACTGTCTCTGAAAACCTTCCAGGCAAGATGACCGAGATAAAATGCGCATCCCACAGCGCCAAAGACCATAAAAACACGCCTTGACAGCGCCACGCCGGTTAAAATCATAAAAAAATTCAGTATCAGTGTAAGAAACCTCTCTAACTCTCCATGAGAGAGACGTGTCATCATACCTCCCCAGAAGGCTGCCACGCCTGCCATATACAGCCAGAAGGCATAATCACCTGCGTGCCTGCTCTTAACATCCACAATCAGGGCTGCGGCAATGACAGACAGCCCGAACCACAGGGTGATAACAGCTCGAAACTGCACATCACCATGCCCGCCTGCCATGAACACCGCCACATCCATTGACATATACCAGAGAGTCACTGCTATGGGCATCAGCAGAAAGGGATAACGGAAAAACCACAGAATTGCGCACCCTGCTGCCAGCGTGCAAAGCTCCATGTATATCCAGTGCCACCTGATGTAATGATGATAATCCCGATAAACGCTGTGATCCGGCCACCAGCCCATGGCCTGCTGCAGTCCGTAAACAGCAAGAGGAGTGACGGCTACCGTAAAGGTCGCACAAATGGCCGCAGGCACCGCGTAGCCCCGTGTCTTGAATCTTGCCGCGAGATAAAGCCCGGCAGCGGCATACACCAGGGATATAAAAAATATGCCCCAGCCACCCAGCATCTCCCAGCCAAGATTCATAAACAGAGTCATGGCCCCGATGGCAACAAGCCCTCCTGAATAATAAAGCACAGTACTCAGGGTAAATTGAGAAGCACGTCCCGGCTCAGAATTACTGGCTGAAGAGCCCTGGCTGCCTTCACCATAGCCTTGAATAAAACCATACAGTCGTTCTGCCTGTTCCTGGTTTATAATTCCCTTTTGAGCCGCCTCCCTCAGCATTTTTCTGTTTATATGCATACGGGGTATTCTCCAGACACTGTATTTATATCCTCATATCCTGTAATATTCCTCCATAGCCTGTCGATATCCTAATTTACCATAAACAGGAGGAGATTTCCGCCATGAAAATTCACTCAGCCGTTTCATTATCTGTGTGTATATCATTTTTGATAGGTATTTGCCTGGCACTGGCAAGCCCGTACATGGCATCTGCGTCAGGCATGGGGCGGTTGGCTCATGGGGGTCAGGTATATGTGCCGGTCTATCCTTCCATTTATTACATGGGCATGAAAAAGAGCCTTGAGCTTACCGTGACCCTCAGTGTCCATAACATATCTCCTGACCAGGAGATAATGCTGGAATCTGTGGAATATTTCAGCAAAACAGGGAAACTCATCAGCAAAATGCTGCCGCAGCCACGTAAACTGTCGCCTCTTGAAACAACAAGTTTTGTGGTAACGCAGCAAAAGGAAGCAGGAGGGGTAGGAGCGAATTTCATGGTGACCTGGAAGGCTGAAAAAAGAGTCAGTCCGCCGGTAATCCAGGGCATAATGATCGGCACAACAGGAGCGCAGGGGATATCATTTCTTACAGATGGCGTAACTGTGAAGGAATTCACGCCTTAACAGGGCTGAATAACCAGAGCCATAATCATTCCCTGTCCCCTCGACTCCATACCCTGCGCGGGACCGCTTTCGTAACGCTCTCGCGTCTCATTTTATCCGAAAATAGCTCAAAGCTGAAAGCTCAAGGCTGAAAGTGAAAGAAGCAGCTATTTGCTGGTTCCCAAACTCCAGTTTGGGAACTATGAACCGGAAGCTCCTGCTTCCCCACATCCTTTGGCGTATAGCTTTGCAAGCAGCAAGAGCGTATTTTCATTAGTTTGTTGTGCCTGTACCGTACAATGGAAAACGCTCAATTCAGTGTAACTGCTCCCCCCTCCAGGATGAATTCCCATAACGGAAAGTCGCTTTTCATACAACATTTTTTTTTACACGTATCTGCTCAGAGGGTGCCGCAGATACAAGGCGGAGGGGGCGAAGGCGTACTTCCCGTACTTCGAGCCCCCCGACAACGCAGCAGATGCGGTACGCCCTGAGCAGATACGTTTTGCTATGATTTTTCTGCAAGGACAAATCTTTCAAGCTCCCTGTATATTGGCCCCCGAGGGGTAAGGGTGCTACTGTAAAGGGTAAAGGAATCCATTGAAAATGGCGCAGGGTCAGGTTCATACCTCATGAACTCCTCAATCAGGGGCCTTAAATTTTTCCCTGATTTCACCCGGCCAACTGTTATATGCGGAGAAAATGGCTTTTTCTCCCTTGGAAAGCCAGCATCCTCAAGCATCTGCTCAATTTCCTGCTGAAGCCCGTGAAGCGCCCCCTCCTGCACTGGCCCAAGCCCGACCCACAGTATCCTTGGACGTTTCAGAGAAGGAAAGATACCGGTAACAGTTAGCTTCAGCTCAAAGGCTCGGTGGCGGGATGCCGCCTGCCTGCACGCCTCTGCAATTTCGCCTATGGCTGTTTCAGGAACATCGCCAAGGAATTTCAGGGTCAGATGAAGACGGGAGACTGCAGTCCAGCGCACTGCAGCCCTGTATCTGCGCCAGGTCTCAACAGCCTGGGAAATTGTATTTTTCTGCCTGTCAGGCAGGTCTATAGCCAGGAACGAACGAACCATCTGTGAGATGCCTTCTCAGCCAGTCAAGCGCTGTTTCCGCAGCCGTGGCCCTTACCTTGTCTCTGCCCCCGGGAAAGAAAAAACGCTTGGCCTCTGTTCTTTCAGGTGTGGAAAGCGCAATATAGACAGTGCCTACCGGTTTTTCAACGCTGCCGCCTGTTGGCCCGGCAATGCCTGTGATGGACAGGGCATAGGCTGTGCGGGAGAGTTTTTTTACCCCCTCTGCCATACTCTCGGCTACCTGGGAACTCACTGCGCCGTATTTTTCAATAAACTCATGCGGAACATTGAGCAACTCTTCTTTTGCTCTGTTTGTATAGGTGGTGATGCCTCTGTCAAACCACGCGGAACTTCCTGATACATCTGTGAGCCTCTGGCCAAGCAGTCCTCCTGTGCACGATTCGGCAACTGAAACCATGGCGTGCTTTTCCACAAGCAGCCTACCAGTAACAGCCTCGAGGGTATCATCATCTTCTGCAATAACATACAGGCCAAGGGCATTCCTGATTGCGCTGCAGGCGTCAAGACATGCGCTTCTCGTCTCATCACTGCTCTGCCCTTTTAATGTAACTGTTACGTGAACCTCGGGAAAATTTGGATAATATCCTATGGAAAGTCCGCTGTAGCGGGATTCAATGCGGGATAGTCTTGCATTCACCTCGATTTCGGAAAGACCGAATATCTTGAACGTCTTCTGCATGACGCTCCTGCCCTTGCCAAGTATTTCCCTGAGCCTCGGTATTACCTGCTCCACTACGTGGTTTTCAAGCTGGTGCGGAACGCCTGGCAAAAAAAACAGGGGTATGCCGCCGTGCATAAGCATATATCCTGCTGCATGGCCATCAGGGTTCAGAAGTTCGGCACCCTCAGGAAGCATGGAAAGTTTGCGCTTGAATGTTTCATCATAGGAGAGGCCGTGACGCTTTTCACAATCACTTATTTTTCTGAGAATCTGCTGATTTTCTATCAGGGGGAGCTCAAACGCACGGGAAACCGCCTCGTTGGTAATATCATCTGCCGTAGGGCCAAGCCCGCCGGTAATAATCAGGAACCTGCAACGTTGGACAGATTTGTTAAGGCACTCCACAATCAGAGGGATATCATCCCCTATTACAACTATGCGCCTTACGGAATACCCTGTGTCAAACAGCCTGCGCGCAGCAAAACTGCTGGTGGTATTTACTGTTTTCCCGGAAACAAGCTCATCTCCAATGGCTATTATCTCACCATACATGACTGACTATCACTCCTGTCTGCACCACCAGGGCGGCCAGAAAACCGGCCAGCACATCGTCCATCACCACCCCCCAGCCGCCAGGAAGTCTCTGCAGACTGTTCACAGGCCCCGGCTTCCATATATCAAACAGACGAAACAGAAAAAAGCAAGCTGCCACATAAACAGTGGAACATGGGAACATGCAGAGACTCACTGTCATGCCAGCCACCTCGTCAAGCACAATCATTGGTGGGTCCTCCTCGCCTATAATTCTGGCAGCCTGCCCTGAAATCCATACAGAGCCAAGAACCAGCAGCAACACCGCAGGCGCAAGAAAAAACAGGGGCAGCCTGTGAAGCAAGCAGGCAAGGGGGATGCCGAGAAACGTACCGAATGTACCGGGAGCCCATGGAATCTTTCCGAGATAAAAGCCGCTTGCAATAAAAAGTATCAGTTTATCAGGCACGTTCCCTGCCAGATTTTTGATTTTCAAGGTTGATTCTCAAACTGCTTCCTCCCATGGTTACCGTTTTGTAAACCCTGACAAGCGGCACACCATGCTCACGTGCAACCCTGGCGCACTGCTCATATTCAGGCACCGCCTCTTCCTGCCCGTCAGGCCTTGTAATAACCTTGACCCCCACCGGGCCCCAGGGCGTATCCACGGTCTCAAGACGCCTGGGCAGCAGATATCTTGCCTCGGAGCTGAACCTTATCCCGGTGGTGGTTGTTTCGGAAAATATTATTTTCCGCAAGGCATCTTCCATGCCTGTGGCAGAAAGCACCACCAGCTCGTTTCCAGCACGGCCCTTTTTCATATAAACCGGCCTGATAAATACATCAAGAGCCCCGGCAGCAAGGAGCTTTTCCATTACATGCGGAAACCACTCCGGGTTCATGTCATCCACGCATGTGCTGAGCCTTGAAATGCGGGAGTGCTCCTCAATGCCATCATCTCCTGTCCACACCCTGAGAAGATTTGGAATACCCTCTAAATCCATATCACCTGCACCGCAGCCCGTGCGCCCTACAGTCATGGCAGGCATCATACCAAAATCCGAGCACAGGCCCCTGACAATGGCTGCCCCGGTGGGGGTTACGAGCTCTCCCTCAATCTCCACGCCGTAAACAGGCACACCCTCAAGGAGCACGGATACTGCCGGCGCAGGAAGTGGCATGAGACCGTGAGCACACCTTGCAAACCCGCGCCCCGCAGGCAGTGGAGAGCAGAAACAGGTCTTGATTCCAAGCTCATGGACAGCCTGAACACTGCCTGCAATATCAATTATGGTGTCAGCAGCGCCAATTTCATGAAAATGGACCTTTTCCACAGGGCATCCATGCACCCTGGCCTCGGCTTGTGCAAGCAGGGCAAAAATTTCCACCACCTTCTGTTTTACTGCCATGTCAAGGTTAGATGCCTCTATTACCTGCTCAATCACAGGAAGGGTCCTCATTGGCTGGGCATCTCCCTGCTCAACCTTTACGGATACGGCCTCTATGCCCTTTTTCAACACACGCGTGATAGAAACAGTGACGCCCTCAAGGCCAAGAAGCCCTGGCAGGGCCTTCAGGTTCTGCTCAGGCCAGCCTGCGTCAACCATGGCCCCGAGCACCATGTCGCCGCTTATACCGGCAAAACAGTCAAACCATGCAATCACTTTCCGTTATCCTCAAGGGTATGCTGCTCAACCCACCTGTATATGGCGTCACGCCAGTACCATGCAGGCCCGGCCACCACAACCGTGATTAAGACAAGGGCAACAAGCCCTGCAATATTACCGTTATATATCTCTGCCCCCTGAAACGACAGCATGAGGGTTCCAGGGATACGCCCCACACCGGTTATTACGGCAAATGCCAGAAGGGGCATTCGGCTGAGACCAAGAAGATAGCACAGGAAATCCTTAGGAAAACCAGGCATGAGAAACAGGAAGAAACATACAAACAGCCCCTGGTGCTCAAGCAGGTCCTCAAACTTCCCGTATGCAGGCGAACGCCGCAGCCACGGGAGCACAAATCTCCTGAACTGTCTTGAAACCAGGAAAGCCAGCACCGAACCTGCGGTAAGACCTATGGTGGAATAAATAAACCCTGCCCATTTGCCAAACAGAAAACCTCCGAGGAGCCCTGTAGCCTCACCCGGGATTGGAGAGAATATAATCTGCAGTATCTGGATGCATATAAAGGCAAGGGGCCCCCAGTGACCAAAAGAAAGAATGGTCTCCCTGAGCTCCTCCCTCTGCTCAAACAGGCTGTAAAGCCCCTGGTACATCTCCACGAGCATGTGACGGCCAAACCAGAAAAGGGCCGCAAGGCATACAAACCCGGCCACTGCCACTGCTGCCGCAATGCTCCTTTTTCTAAACTGCGGAAGCCCGGTCACGCCGGTGCGCTCTCCCTGCACAGCAGTGAATCACGTCTCCAGTTCCAGTCATCCTTCCGGGGCCAGTCCATGTTGTAATGACCGCCCCGGCTCTCCTTGCGAAGTGAGGCTGAGTGAACAATCAGCTCTGCCACCATGGAGAGGTTTCTGAGCTCCAGGAAATCACGTGTGAGTATATAGTCCCAGTAATGCCTGTTGATTTCATCAATAATTGGCTTTATTCGTTTAATTGCAAGGCTTAGACGCCTGTCACTCCTGACAATCCCCACATAATCCCACATAAGGCGCCTTATAACATCCCAGTTGTGGGACACAAGCACAGCCTCGTCCATATCCACTGCACCACCGGTATCCCAAGGCTGCACAGGAGGATTCTTCATGGCTTTCAGCTCCTGAAAATCAGCGCTGATCCTCATGAATGCCTGATTCGCCATAACGAGCCCTTCAAGCAGAGAGTTTGAGGCAAGTCTGTTGGCCCCGTGAAGCCC
>WFRQ01000020.1 GCA_015486425.1 Deltaproteobacteria bacterium
TGTGCGGAGGGCATTCAAGGAGCCGCTCCATACCACCTCTGTGACTTAAAAAAGAGGCTGGATGCACCACCGCGCCGGTCTCATGGCCTGCGGACCGTGCCATGCGTATAAATTCAGGCAACATCGGGTTTGCAAGCGGATCTCCCATTCCGGAAAAGGTAAGCAGGCAGCGGCTTTCCCCAAGAAAACGGATAAGTTCTCTGAAGGTATCCCCTGTCATGACACCTGCCGGACGCTTTATTGCCTCACGAGGACACATTGCGCAGCCGTTACTGCAAAAATTTGTAACCTCAACATCAACGGATATGAACTGCGGCTTTATATGTGAAGAATCAGGATAAAACATCAGGAAATCGGCATATTATACTTTTTCAGGAAGAGTAACTGTTCAGCTTTTCTCCTATTGAACGGGAATGGCATATTTTTTCGCTACATTGGCAGAACAATGTTCCCCAGGAAACCGGGGCTGCCAATTTACAGTTCCCAAACCGAAGTTTGGGAACGAACTGAGCCACCCCCTGATTTGAATGCTATATCATCCAGGTTATTTTTGTCTAAGTTGAGCGTTTTGGACAGCGTCTAAAGTTTTCTAGCCTCCTGAACAGCCTCAAGCCATCCAAAACCGTGCCGCGAATCAGGTTCAAGATAGTGCCCCTCGCTCCACTCATTCAGGGATGCTATAAACGCAAGGGGAGGTTTGTTGTGCCTCATGGTGTACTCTAAAGCGTGCGAGAGGAACCGGGAGAAGTTTTGCGGGTGTTCTCCTGTGACAATGGGCCACCATGGATACTGGCGAGGGTGAAAGCCCGTGTGCATGACACCGCGAGGTGTGGCATCCCAGCCTGTGGCTACTGACGGAAAGTACGCAAGTCCGGTCTGCTTGGCAAATGAGTGCCAGGACGCGGAACGTTCTTCTGCAAGCTCATTGTAATCCTGAAGATATTCGCCCTTCCAGTGTGGAAGCAAAACATAATGTGTCACTGAATCAAAACCCACGCTGCGGTAAACAGCAAACCATGAAGGGGCCGGATTTACTGCCATGAGATGAAGGTCAGGAAACCCCTGCTCCTTTATGTATTTGCGGGCAAGGGAGATGGCGTGTGCGCACTGCTCTTCCCCCATCTGTCTGATAAAAAAAGTGCTGTCAAAAATGGCAAGCATCGGGCAGCCCTGTATCCTGAAATATTCAGGCCTTACGAAGTATTGCCTGCACACAAACCTGATAAAATTCAGGAAATCATCCGGGTCTGTGTAAACAAGGCGCGCAGGGTCAATAACCGGCTGCTTCACTGCCTTTACCGGCCGCACTCCCCTGGGCATCCTGTTAGCCCACATAACAGCAAAGGGGAATCCCGTGGCAGCTCCGAGAAAGCCTTTATCCAGTGCCTTTTCCAGCACCCGTTTTCCGCGTGACCAGAATATGCCGTACACAAACAGGTCAATGCCGTATTGCCTGGCCCATGCCACCTGCCTTTCTGCAGTTTCTGTCAGAGAATCATCATAAGGCCCGTAGAGCGGAAACCTTGGCTGAGCATGGCCTTCAAAGTGTGGCGCTGCCCCTATGACCATGTCCCACTCGGTCCACTCAGCGCCGAACCTGCTGTCACGTTCCTGGCATTTGTGCCAGCCTGTATAGACCCAGGCTGCAATGATTGGCCGATGAGTGCAGCATGAAAGAGATGTCATTTTGAAGCGGCTTTTTTCTTTATAATCAGCTTCTGAGGCCTGATCACAAGTTCTGTGATAACAGTACCGGGACGCTGGGTAATAATCTCTTCAACGGCCCTTGCAATGCACTGCGGTTCTATAAATGCCTGCACGTTGTCATCAGGCCCGAAATCAAGGTTATCAAAAAAGGGGGTGCGGGTGAGGTCAGGCATGAGGCACGCAACCTTTACGCCTGCCCGCCTTGTCTCTTCAAAAAGGCTCCTTGAGAAATGAAGCAGGCCAGCTTTCGTGGCCCCGTAAGCGCACCCTCTGGGCGCAATATGCTGCGCGGTAATAGAGGCAATATTTATAATAAATCCCCTGCTCTTCTTAATATCTCGAAGAAGCAGTGAAGTAAGGAGTATCGGGGCCTGGAGATTAAGCGCCATCATGTCACATATTGCCCCTGGCTTTAATTCCTCATGCGGAGCAAAATACCCTGCACCCGCGCAGTTAAGCAGCAGATCAAGGCTTTGCATGGTATGTTTCCTGATGCCTGCGATTACATCTCTCAGGGCCTTGGTGTCTGTAAGGTCACACGGACAGGGAATGAAACCC
>WFRQ01000021.1 GCA_015486425.1 Deltaproteobacteria bacterium
GCCTTTTCACAATCATTATGAGGCAGAATAGTTACAATACTGCTGGAATCATAACGGGCAGAGGTACCCATCATACCGAAGTGCTTTTTCAACATCATGCCAAGGCACTGGACAATACGCTGTTCAAGGATATATCCTATCTTTTCACGTACCTGTTTCAGATCGTCAATGGTAAAGAGGATAAGGGCAAGCTTTGCCTGATACTTGCCCATGCGGGAAAGCTCTGTACTCAGAAGCCTCTCCATCTCCTGCCTGGTAAGAAGCCCTGTCAGTTCATCCTTAAGGCTCTCCTGTCCCTGAAGGAACTGTCTCACTATTTCATCGTCGGACTGTTCCAGTTCAACAGGTGCGCCCTGGAAGGGTACCTTCTTGTCCTCAATTATGGCTACCCTGTTGGCTATAAAGAACACATCAGGGATGTCATGGCTCACCATTATGGCAGTAAAACCAATTTCCCGCTGATGGTGCGCTATCATGGTGAGTACGGCATTTTTTCTCAGCGGATCAAGGCCTGTGGTTGGTTCATCAAAAAGGATTATCTCAGGCTTGGTTACAAGGGCCCTTGCAAGCGCCACCCTTTTCTGCATGCCGCCGGAAATCTGCGATGGATAACGGTCCAGCACCTCCTCAAGTTCAAACTGCTTAAGCTTTTCCTGGACCCTTTCCCTGATTTCACTGTTCTTCATCCGGGTCCTTTCCCTTAGCGGTAGCGCTATGTTTTCAAATACATCAAGAGAGTCAAACAGGGCATTCTGCTGGAACATGTAGCTGACACTGCGTTTGAATGTAGTCCACTGACTCCTGGTCATTTCCTTGAGATGCTGTCCTTCAACCAGTATCTCACCGCTGTCAGGTTTCATCAGGCCTATTATATGTTTCAGGAATACACTTTTGCCAACACCGCTCTTTCCTATGATGGCAGTAATCTCACCCTTGTACATGGAGACATTGACGCTGTCGAGAATGGTTCTGTCTCCAAAACTCTTGGTGACATTCCTGAATTCTATAAATGGTTTTTTCAAGTTGTCATCTGTCATTGCAGAAAATAGACCTGTCAAATAAAGTCATATGGTGACTGCCTGGTTAGTGTATCAACGGAATTAATTTCCACATTTTGAAACGTTAAATTCAGGTTTCTGCCTGTGTTTCAGAAGTTGGCGTATGGGATTGGTCAATTAACAGTGAACCTACACGAAATCAGGGATATTTTCAGTACATGCCTACATGAGGAATGATGTGAGCACATAGTCTGCAATCAGTACAAGCACGCAGGATATTACCACAGCCGATGTGGTGGCAAGGCTCACACCCCTTGCCCCAAAGCCGCCTGGCCTCAGGTGTGTAAAATAACCCTGATAGCAGCATATTGTGGATACTATAACTGCAAAAACAAAAGATTTGATAAATCCCTGGCTCACATCGCCCCACTCCACGCTGTTGTAAATACTGTTCATGAAAATGCCGGAGTTGATCTGCAGCATGATTACTCCGGTTATATATCCGCCTGCTATGCCTATAACGTCAAAAAATGCTGTAAGCAGCGGGAATGCAATTATGGATGCTGCTATCTTTGGGCTGATGAGATAGCGGATGGGATTGATATCCATTGTGTCAAGGGCATCAATCTGTTCTGAAATACGCATTATGCCGATTTCAGCGGCAATTGATGAACCTGCCCGCCCGATAATCATCAGCGCCGCAAGCACAGGCCCCAGTTCCCTTATCAGTGAAAGGGCCACGGCTGCACCAAGTAGGCCTTCGGAACCGAATTTTACCAGTGAATAATAGCCCTGGAGCCCCAATACCATGCCTGTGAACAGGCCTATAAGAGAAATTATGAGAACTGATTTGACGCCTATGAAGTAGACCTGCTGGACGATTTTTTTTATCTGAACAGGCAGGGAAAAGATCAGGGCAAAGCCGTGTACAAAGAAGATTGCTACCGCTCCTAATTCAGCTATGAATGAAAACGCACTTCTTCCAATGCCTGCAAAAAAATCAAGCAGCGGTAATGAGTTCCTGTTTTCCTGGGTTGAAGCAGCCATTTTCAGCCAAGCACCGCCTTTTTCAACTGGTCCATGCCTATCCTCTTAATAAGACGGCTCATGCGATCCATCTTTTTGGCGTTTTGTTGGTAGAAATCAACCACGCGCCGGGTAAGTTCCAATGCCTCCTCAGTGGAAAGCCCTGAAGTAAGCATCTGGGCCAGGACAGGGCGGGAGCCACCGTTTCCGCCAACGAGCACTGTCCAGCCATCTGCCTTGCCTGTAAACGCTATATCCTTTATGCAGTTTTCAGCGCACTGGTTTATGCAGCCGGATACCCCTATCTTGAATTTTGCAGGCAGCTTGTGCCCGTGATATCTCCTGTCAAGTTCCTGGCCGAGAGTAAGGGAATCCTGCTTGCCCAGCCTGCAGAATGTGGTCCCCGGGCATACCTTTATGCTTCTTACGCATGCTCCTACGGCTGCTCCGGGGTCTGTGCCAAGCTGTTCCCAGGCGCTGTCAATATCTTCCTCTTTAATGCCAACAACAGCTATCCGGTTGGCGCTTGTTATCTTAATGGCACAGTTGTACTTTTCCGCAACATCTGCAATGTTTCTCAGGATTTCAGGGGCAGCCACGCCAACGGGAACATGAGGGACTATGGCGTATGTTTTTTTGTCCCGCTGAAGTACAGCTCCTTTTTCTCCATCTTTAAGCATTTTTCCACTCCCTGTTCTATATTTTCGTACGCAATGACCAAAAAGTTGAATGCGAGGGCCTGATGGCATGTCCCCCTGTTCACCCTGTATTATCCATCTTCTGATTCAACTTCTATGCATTTTGTGGGGCATATGACAGCCGCAAGCTCTAAGGTTTCTAAATCTCCTGCCACTTCGTTAATAATATCAGCCTTTTCGCCGGCTTCATCCATTTTGAACACATCGGGAGCCACCTCTTCGCAGGCCCCGCATCCCTTGCAGTGAAATTTATCAAGCTCA
>WFRQ01000022.1 GCA_015486425.1 Deltaproteobacteria bacterium
ACTGTGCAAAGGATAACAGTGAGACAGATATGAAGAAAGGATGCAGGCACCCCAACGATTTCTGTCAGCACCGCACTGCGTGCATCATACACTTTATGGAAAAAGAGAAGGACCGGGAAGGCCGGAATGGGGATAACACGAAAAAATAACCTGCGTGTGCTGACCTGTCATAGATACTGCCATCAAACTGTCTGCCCTGAATTGAGCGTTTCAAAAATATCATAATCGCTCAATCTATCAAATAGAATCTCAGCTCCACCAGCTCACCAAATTACTCATCCAACGCAAACCTTGCCACCGTTTCTGCAGATGCCGCCTGCTCCGCGATTACACTCCCTTTGACCCCACCCCATGTTGTGAGCAGCTCCAGGCCGTCACTGCACTTCCTGCAGTAGTGAAGAATTATTGATGCAGACAGACTCACAGTCTCTTCAGAAGGGGATATATCGAGCTGTCCGGCCTGCCCTGGGTTTCTCAAGATACCAGATGGAGCAGGGGCATTTCTGCTGTCAAGGAACATGTCTCCTTTTCTGCAGAGGCTGGACAGGCGCTTATTTTCCCTTTTATCACGCCCTATTACAAGCCACCAGCCGCCTCGGAGATGAAACTGTCTTCCTGTAAGGGCAAGATAGCAGTCATTGCCGTCCATTGCCGGCCACCTGCTGAAATATCTCCTGAGACGCCTTCCCTGAATCGGGTCGGCAAGCACACAGCCTCCGCCAGGATTTGGATAGTCAGTTATGCCATACTTCTCAGCAAGCTCGATCTGGATTTTCCTTCCCCTGCCACTTATATGGGGAAGGCTCTCCCGTGCTACCCACCCCTTCTGCTCAGGGATGGTAGGCTTAAGGCTTCGTGCACAGAGAGGACGCAGCAGCAGTCCCGCGGCATTGCTGTCGTTGGTGATACAGTTGAGTGTGTCCCGGCGCTGAGACATGGGGCGCTGCCCGATCACCTCGCCTGTGGCAATAAAACCGGCGTGATACGCAGGCAGAAGCTCCAGCGCCTTCTGGACCATGAGTATCTTGCAGTCAATACAGGGGTTGAAATTTTTGCCATAACCATGGGGAGGATTCCGAAGCATGGGCAGGTAATCATCTGTTATATCGATTATTTCAAGCCGAATGGAGTATTTTTCCCACACACTGCGTTTAAACTCATCTTCCCTTCCAGCAACCTCCTGCCCAAAAAAAGGAGTGATAAACCTGACGGCAGTAACCCTTATGCCCTGTTCCTGCAGAACGCGGCATGCCAGGATGCTGTCAAGGCCCCCTGAGTACAGGACCAAGCAGCCGGGCTGCCCATGCCCTGGCATCTTCCGTGCCTCCTCCCAGCATTCTTGCGATCTCTTCAACTCTCTCTTCCTCTTTCAGTTCCTTCATCTCTGTAACAGTGGCATGGCCGCCTTTCAAACCCTTTTCAACACTTATATGGAGCCCTGCTGCCGCGGCTATCTGCGGATAGTGGCTGATGGCTATTACCTGGCCGTGATCAGATAAATTTTTAAGTTTACGCCCTACCATGTCGGCGACTTCTCCACTGATCCCGGCGTCAAGTTCATCAAATATTACTGTTTCAATCCCGCTCTTTCTGGCAAGCACTGCCTTCAGGGCAAGCATTACCCTGGAAAGCTCTCCGCCAGAGGCTATGCGGGACAGTGGCGCAGCCTCCTGACCTGCATTGGCGCTGAACAGAAAACTCACTGTGTCAAAACCCGCAGGACCTGTATCCTTCACGCAAGGTGTGGACGGTTTCTCCACGCTCACAACAAAATCTGTATCCTGAAGTTTCAGGTCGGCCAGTTCCTTTCGTACTGAATCTGAAAGCTCCGCTGCTGCCTTAACGCGCCTTTCTGAAATGACTGACGCCTTCTCAATGAGACAAGCACCCAGCTCTCCGGTTTCCTTCTTAAGCTGTTCAATCCTGTCAGATATGCCTGAAACCCGGGCAAGACGCTCCTCTATGTCCTGACGATACGCAAGCACATCTTCAATACCAGGACCAAAACGCCTCTTAAGCTGCCTCAAAGAATACAGCCGCTCTTCAAGCTGCTCAAGCCGGGACATGTCAGCAGGCAGGGCATGTACGTAATCCCTGACCTGCCAGGCTATCTCCTCTGCCTGGAAACGCACTGACTGAAGCTCC
>WFRQ01000023.1 GCA_015486425.1 Deltaproteobacteria bacterium
ACACATCTGTCAGGCTCTGTACACTCACTTGCGGCTGTTATGGTGTCCTTTCCATGAAGGCTCTTGATCTGCAGGGTCATAATTCCACTGTCACCGCGCAGAATCATATATTCCCTGCCTGTTGAATCAGCCAGTATAAGTGCGTGGATCAAAGGATGCTGTTTAAAAATAGGAAAAAATTTGGCGTTAAGCATCGCAGGATTATCTATTTCGAGAAGACCCGAAGCTCCCCAGTCCCTGAAAACCCGCAGCGTACTCTCTATTTCAGAAATAAGGTTCTGCAGCTTCTTTTTTTCAATTCCTGCCACATTCTTTACCACAAATGCGGAAAATTCCTGTTCATTGTGCCGTGTCTGATAAAATTGAACAGATACAAGAACCGCGGCAATAAATGTAACCACAAAGAGAACCGACATGATGAGTCGGAATCTCAGGACCTTTCTGTTATCTGTCTGCAGAAATCTGTTCAGCATATACTGTCCACTTAAATTTTTCTCTCAAAATCCAAATAGTTAAGGATATATCTTGTAACTTCTCAATAAGTCCGTACAAATTTTCCTGTATATGCCTGCAGGGTGCCGCATATACAGGACGGAGGACGCGCAGGCGTACAACGCGCACTTCAAGCGTCTACTTCAAGTGGCAGGCAACGCCGTGGATGAGGGACCCTGTGAGCAGATACCATGCCAGGAGTGTTATCTGTCTGAGGGACAAAATGACCTTGAATTGAGCCGGGCATGAAAATCATGAATGCGGTACTGCACGTGCCACTGTAATTACGTCAACCCTGCGAACCCCTGCCCGCTTCATCTCCAGGGCGGCGCTGTTCACTGTGGACCCTGTGGTCAGTATATCATCAAACAGCATGATGTCCGCTCCTCTTAAAGATGATACCACTGCACTCCTCCTCACCCTGAAGGCCCCGCGTATATTTACATTACGCTCAGAGGCTGAAAGCCTCATCTGCGGTCTGGTATTTCTAATTCTTTCAAGCAGATTAATGTTTATGACATTATCAGGAAACAGCCTGCGTGCCAGAGAAACCGCCTGATTATAGCCCCGTTCCCTGAGTCTTGCTCTATGAAGAGGAACTGGGATTACAGGCATTTCCGTGCTGTCAACTTTATTATTCTCTCTGCACATTTCGCAAAGCACCCTGAGGGCATAGCCATCTGCCTGAAACTTTATCCTGTGGATCAACTTTCGCACCGTGCCGGAATACACAAATATTGCACTGGCGCTGTCAAATGAAGGCGGGCGCTGCATGCATCTGCCACAGATATGATCAGGCCCTGCCTTTGCCGTAAACGGAATTCCGCAGACCCTGCAACATGGAGAGTTTATATACTCAATGCCTGCAAGACATTGCGGACAGAGCATATTGTCTGCCTGTGTTGCAGAAAGAGAAACACCGCACGCGGCACACGCTGGAGGAAAGAACAGAAAAAGCAGGTTGTCTATCAGTTTTTTCAAGCAGTTTTGCACAGCATGTCGAGGCCATTCCCATCACATGCGCCTGAAACAGGGCCACTGCATTACAGTTTGAAAAAACCGCCATGCAGTGGCCTGATACTCGTTACATGCAGTTTATTATCTCATTTGCGAATTCTGAACACTTGACTTTTGTTGCCCCCTCAATCTGCCTTGCCAGGTCGTATGTAACCACCTTTCTTGCAATAGCCTGTTCAATTGCCGAGTGCACCAGCTTCATGGCCTCTTTCCAGCCGAGATACTCAAGCATCATGGCGCCCGAAAGTATAAGGGAACCGGGATTGACCTTGTCCATGCCTGTATATTTGGGAGCAGTACCATGGGTAGCCTCAAAAAGGGCAACCCCGTCTCCTATATTAGCTCCCGGAGCCATTCCAAGACCTCCCACCTGGGCAGCAAGAGCATCTGACATGTAGTCACCATTCAGGTTAGGCATGGCGAGGACACTGTACTCAGTGGGCCTCAGCAGTATCTGCTGGAACATTGCATCTGCTATTCTGTCTTTGATGACAATCTTTCCGTCAGGCACCTTTCCGTCATGTTTATCCCAGAGATCAGCCTCACTGATGGTCTGGTCAGGGAACTCCTTTGCGGCAAGTTCATAACCCCAGGTCCTGAAGGCCCCTTCAGTAAACTTCATTATATTACCCTTGTGGACCAGGGTTACAGAATCCCTGTTGTTCTCAATGGCATGAATTACAG
>WFRQ01000024.1 GCA_015486425.1 Deltaproteobacteria bacterium
GCATAACTGGTATTGCCTGGAAGCTGGAGCTTCCGATTGTACGTTCCCAAAATGGACTTTGGGAACCAGCGGATTAGGTCCTGCTTCAAATATACCCCTGACGGGCGGATCCGATCGGTGCGCTACATGATAAAACCGGAAATCGGGAAGTTATTTTTGAACAGCCCCTAAACGCGCTGGCATCAGAACTTCAACTGGTACACCATCTGGAACTTGTGCTCATTGTCAGCATCAAGCCCCGGGCTTGGGGCCTTTGTCTTGGCATATCCAAAATCATCCCCAAAGGTGGTTAACTCATAATCCATGAGCACGTAATTACCCTTGAACACCTCCCAGGCCGCTCCACCTATGTACAGATTATACGATGTCTCTTCAGCCACCTTGTCATTCTTGTCCCTGTCCATCCAGTCATAGCGGAAAAAGAAGTTAATCTTTCTGTCAAGAGAGGGAACAAGGGCATAAACAGGGGGCTTGACATTTAGGAAAACAGAGGTGCCCTGGGTCCAGAGCGCATGTCCGCCGGCATCCAGCCAGCTTCCACTCTTGTTCCCGCGAGTGGTGATGTACTGGGTAGAAAGGACAAAGCGGGGGTGCTGGAAACTCATCATTCCGATATACGCCTGGTAATCGGGATATTCGTCAGGATATTTGTGTGTGTCCGTATTATAATGAGACGCTTCATTATTGGCCTCGCCGTTCAGCATGAATCCGCTGAACTGAAGACCTGGAAGCAGATCAGGAAGCGGCCTGAGGCTGAGGCGCCCCTCAAACACCTTGTTGCCATTATTCTCCCTGCTGTGATAACCACTCCCGTTATAAACGCCAACATGCCAGCTCCCCCACCGACCGTCATAGTGATGATTGCCAACACTGCTCCTGGCATCATCAAGTCTGCCTCCGAGATTTCCCATGACACTCACCCCGAGGTCTGCCGAATTTAAAGTGCCTGCACGCTCTATGGGCATTGTTCCCTGACACCTGAACGGGTTTATATGCTCCTCAAAGTCCAGCCAGGGGATGTGCCCAATGCCTGCCTCAACTGTATTATCTGTAAAAAAACCGAGATCACCTGGTTTGAACTCGGCATACAGGTACTTTAACCTTGTCTTCCAGTCACCATCATCATCTTGGTGTACATCGTATGTAAGATGCGCACCAAGCCAGGGAGTGATAGTTTTATCCACCCGGAAATAGCCGCGCTTTATTGCAAACCTGTTGAAGCTATCACTGCTGCCGCTACTGTCGTTCTTTTCTCCCACACTGTAATCAAGATATGACAGCATCCTGAACCTGAGCCCCTGAAGCGCCTTTGGAAGCACGTCATGCCTCACCTCCTCAACCACCTCTTTCTGACGTTTTTTCTCAAGGTCCTGTGCCTCTTTTTCAATTTCAAGGGCCTCCTGCTCTGTCAAAATCCCCTTTCTTATCAACACCTCAATAAGTGGATCATGTGCAGCAACAACGGTTGATGCAGCAATTACTGTTGCCGAGATTATCAGTGCCAACAGCGTAATACCTGCCCCGAATCCCCTTAAAAACCCTTTCTTCATTTGAATGCTTCCTTCCTCTCTCGTTGTGTGTCTATGCGAACAGTATTGTTATGGAGTCACCATGGAAGAATTATTCATCCGGAATAAAAAAACAATACCATGTTAAAACAAGATACTGAATATTTACCCTGTTTTTATTGCGGTGTCTGACCAAACCTGCCTGTTACCTGAGTTGAGCGTTTTAAAATGTAAAAAATTATGTAACTGTTCAGCGTGTTAACAGTAATGTGTAACGATTCAGTATTTTGCGCGTGGTTCTTTCACCATTGGCCACCCCAATGGTGAAAACGTAATCCCCTTCGCGTCCTTTGCGTCTTGAGCGAAGCGGGCGGTTAAAAAAATGAACCGCAAAGTCGCAAAGAACGCAAAGATTTTGCCTGCTGAAAAACTAATTCCATTTTTCCTGCACTTGGCAAATACGCTGAATAGATACCAAATTATCGTATCTGTCAGTATTGTGTTCTGGATTTGTGAAAATTTGTCCCTGGTATCGCGGTATTCCCTCTATTGCGTGCATATAGTATTTTTGTTAGAACTTTTGATATGTTGGCATTTCAACTGTAACCTGAATTGAGCGATTGTTCGGATTTGCGGCATATCCGATAGATTGGTACGGAATGTAAAAAAGGGGCTTAACCGATTTTTAAAAAGACGGGGCAGTATCAATGAAAAAACTTCCAATCGGCATCCAGACCTTCAGCGAGATCATGGAAGAGCAGTACATCTATGTTGACAAGACTGGTCTTGCGGTGGACCTTGTTGAATCCGGCAAATATTATTTCCTCTCCCGCCCCCGCCGTTTCGGTAAAAGCCTCTTTATTTCCACCCTTCAGGCCCTGTTTGAAGGGCGCAGGGAACTGTTTGAAGGTCTTGCTGCTTATGACCGCTGGGAATGGAATACAACATCTCCAGTGATCAAGATCAGTTTTGCCGGTGTGGCGCGTACCGTTGCTGACATGAAGCAGGATATTAAAAATATACTGCACGACAACGAGGAACGTCTCGGACTTGAGTGTCAGGACATTAATGACATTGGCGGATGCTTCAAGGAACTGATCAAACAGTCATACAGAAAATATCAGCAGAAAGTGGTCATCCTCGTGGATGAATATGACAAGCTCATCCTTGACAACC
>WFRQ01000025.1 GCA_015486425.1 Deltaproteobacteria bacterium
ACGCTCATCTATATTGTGACTTATGTCAGCGATTTCCTGCCTGAGTTTTTTCAGTTTCAGGTATTCACTCAGGCCGAAGAGGACAAAACATACCCCTATGACCGCTACAATCAGGTTCAGTATTACCAGGGCAGTTTCACACATAATCTATACCTCCCGTACAGTTATGTTACACCTGAATTGAGCGTTTCAAAATGTGGAAAATCATTTTTATAAAAACATTAAAAGGAGTTACATCGGTTATAACTTTCCAATTTTAAAACCCTTCGGGATTGCCGTCTTCACCGCATCTCCTTTGTCATTGGAATCCCCATATAGCGCACACTATAATGGGAATTCCTCTTTCGCGGATATGCAGCAAATTCGAACAATCGCTCAAATCAGGTTACATCTTATACTATCTCACATTATGCAGCAAATTGACATTTCCCCAAAAGGCAGGCCTGGGGCCCCATGGTCAACAGGGTGCCTAAACAGGAGTTTGGGCACTAGCGTAAAGAGTTGGATGCCATTGCGCAATCAGTATTCCATTCCAAACATCCATAACGGAATCTGCCAGGGGGCACCGGTTTCAATGTCGTCAGCAGCCACGAATGAATCAGATTGTTTTTTAAGTTGAGCAGGAGTTTTGGAGGCGCCTCCTACCTCAAAAATAAACCTGTCATCAATGATAAAATCCCCGTGACTATGATAGTGTACCTGATGCCTGCACATAATTTGAGAAACAAAAAAGCTTTCCCTCAGAGAACCGACATCAGGAGATGCGCACAAGACCTGAAAAAGATTTGGATTGTCAAGTAGCAGCTTGTCAGGCTTTCGCACTGTTCGCATACCCTGACCTGCCCGTAAGCGGTGAATCAGACTTCCAGCCTCCATACGCTCAAGGTACTTAGAAAGAGTGGGCCATGAAGCTCCCGTGTCCCCGCTAAGCCTTGATTTGTTAATTTCCATGGGTGGCGTGGTGCAGAGCATGTAGAGAATTTTTTTGAGCCGGTCAAGCTTGAGAGGGTTTATATTAAATATTCCGGAAAGGTCAGAATCTATGGTCAGGTTAATAACTTCAAGCAACTTGAGCCCGTAACTCTGTCGGGATTCAAGAAAAAACGGATATGCCCCGTACTTGATGTATTTTTTGAAATACTCAATGGGACGGATACGTGAACATATTTCTGCTGATATATTCTGATGATGCTCTATGATTTCATTGATGCTGAGGGGCTTGAATGAAAAACCGGTTTCAAGCTCCAGGAACTCTCTGAAGGAAAGTACGGGCAGCTTATAAACTGTTGCCCTGCGCGACAGATCAGCAAGGCTGTGATCCATCTGCAGTGCTGAAGATCCGGAAAAGATAACCTGTAACTGAAAGGTATCACGGATCGCCTTGAGGGATGCTCCGAAATTACGGGCTTTATGGATCTCATCTATCAGCAGGAGCTTACCGCCTTCCTGGTAAAAAGTTTGAGCCAGATCATAAAGTTGTATATCAACCATGGCTGGGTGATCACACGCCACATATAGAATTTTTTTCGAGGGAATCTTAGACGACCGGGCATACTGGAGCATCAGTGTTGTTTTGCCACATCCCCTTGCACCTTTAATTCCCACAAGGGGCTCGGAAAAATCTATCTCATTATGGAGAAACCTGCGATATCCTGGTAATTTTCTGGCAATGATAAAAGCAGATGCCTGTCTTATTACTGGTGGAAGCATTACTGAATCGGTTCCTTTCAGAGATTAACCACGGTTTAAAGACCATAAAGTATATGTGGCGCATGTAAAATACATTATATATAATAATCAGAATAATCTAAAATATATTTTAGACTGTATGGGGTTTTTTATCAAGACAAATGGTTTCAGGCTGGGTGGTAGAATGTAATAAAATCTGGATTCAATTTTATCCGCTCGTTCCCAAACTCCAGTTTGGGAACGCACAACCCGGAAGCTCCAGCTTCCCCTTAACGGAAGGTTATGCTACTAAGCCGGTATCAAAAGGAAAGAAGCAGGAGCTTCTGACCACAGTGTGCCCAAACTGGAGTTTGGGCACCAGCACGGGCGGGGTCGTCTGAACAGCATACTGAGATAATTTTGAACCTAAATTGAGCGTTTCAAAATGTGGAAAATTATTTTTTCAATAAAATTAAAAGGAGTTATATCGATTATAGCGTTCCAATTTTGAAACCCTTCGGGATTGCCGTCTTCACCGCATCTCCTTTGTCATCGGAACCCCCATATAGCCGACT
>WFRQ01000026.1 GCA_015486425.1 Deltaproteobacteria bacterium
AAACAAGGGCCTTGAGGAATGCATCCTTTGTGACACCATGAGATGCAAGGGACTGCCCTGCCTTAGTGTCAGATGCCTCCAGCATTGCCAGCACAAGGTGCTCCTGGCTGACATACTCATCCTTCATGTCAGAGGCGATTACAAAGGCACGCTCCAGCACACGGTTCATATTGGATGACAGATAAATCTGCCCTGAGCCGCTTACCTGGGGAAATGCTTTAATGGCCTCATCCATTTCGGCCTCAATAACACTGGTGGAAACTCCCATCTTCTTCAGTACTGACGGGATAATCCCCTCCGGCTGCTGAAGCAGAACCTTGAGAAGGTGCTCAGGCTCTATCTGCTGATTGCCTTTTGACTGGGCAAGCTGCTGGGCCCCCTGGATGGCCTCCTGTGATTTGGTTGTAAATTTATCAAACTGCATAACGCAATATCCTCTCTCAATTAAATTTTTATAAAACCAACAAACTTGAGCTTACTGTCAACTATTATGGGCCTTGGAACATGGTTAACTGATACCGGCCACACACATGAACAGCGGCACGCAGACAGCATCTCAGGCCTGCCGCATTTTCCTTTCCAAATTCAAATTTTCTATCTACATGTTTTAAAAAAAGAACTTGAAACTCAAGAAGTTAGTGGGTTTTTTCTGTTTTCAAAAAGGTAAGAACGCTTTTAAAGGTGTCAAGAGTGAAGGAATAAAAAAACAATCTGACAGCACCATCTCCATTTATGATGATAAGGATTACTTTTGTTTTGGAGTAAACATGCTATACTCCTGTACTGAATTATTTAATGCAGGGTATCTGCTCAGGGAGTACCGCATCTGCTGCGTTGTCGGGGACTTGAAGTACGGGAAGTACGCCTTCGCCCCCTCCGCCTTGCATCTGCAGCACCCGCTGAGCAGATACGTATCAAGAAAAAATTGTTGTGTGAAAAGCGACTCCGTTATGGGAATTCATCCTTGAGGGGGGTGAGCAGTTACAATGCAGGGAATGGTGCTGTTTTGGACAGCCCCTATGCTGAACTTTTTGTAATAATGGATGTTGCGCAGGTAGAGGCAACATGAAAGTTTAATGGACCTCCTTAAGCTGAGAAGAGAGATAGAACAGGAAGAGGATGCGGCGCTTTCCCGCACTGCCACCCGTTCCACAGAGGCCATACGGGAGCATGACGATCCCAGGGTGGAAAAAGGGCACAGGCTGCAGTTTGCAGTTGATACTGACCGCATTCTTCATTCCCTTGCATACACACGCTACATTGACAAGACCCAGGTCTTTTCCCTTATCCCCAATGACCATCTGACCCACCGGGTGCTGCACGTCCAGCTTGTTTCAAAAATCGCACGTACAGTTGGCAGGTTTCTCAGGCTTAACCTTGACCTCATTGAGGCCATTGCCCTGGGACATGACCTGGGCCATCCTCCATTCGGACACGATGGTGAACGCATATTGACACAGCTTTGCAGCGAACACGGCCTTCCCTCATTTCTCCACAGTGTACAGGGCGTGCGGTTCATGCGTTATGTTGAAAAAAAGGGAAAAGGATGCAACCTCAGCCTGCAGGTACTGGATGGTATTCTATGCCACGACGGTGAGGCCCACAATCGTACCCTGGCACCTCAGTGGGGAAAGGACTTTGCGGTTCTCGAAAGGGAGATGACATTGAAACAGTCTGACCCTTCAGTTGACCTGCAGCCCATGACAATGGAGGGGTGTGTTGTGAGGATGTGTGATGTGGTCAGTTATATTGGGCGCGACATTGAAGATGCCATCCGTCTTGGTCTGATTACCAGGCAGGACATACCTGATTCATGCAGAAAAACACTTGGTGAAACAAACGGCAGCATAGTGTATGCCCTGGTAGAGGACATGATATCCTCAAGCCTGGGGCAGGGGAAAATCGCCTTCAGCAAAGGGATTGCCCGGAATCTGTCTGAACTCAGGGAATTCAATTACCAACGGATTTACATGAATCCCAGGATTAAAACCGAGTCTGAAAGGGTAAAGAGGCTGTATCGCGCACTGTTTGAAGGTTTTCTTGAAGACCTTGAAACAGAGCAGCAAGGATCCCGTATCTTTACCGATTTTCTGAATGGAATGTCCCGCAGCTATATTGAAAATACCGGCCATGTGGAGATGGTAAGGGATTTCATGGCAGGCATGACAGATGCCTATTTTCTCAGATGCGGAGAAGAGATGTTTATACCAAGGGAACTGCCTGGAAAATTCAGCGGGTAGAAAACGGAAGCTTTTCCCGTTTGTCCCAATATCATAATGTGCTGCGGCTATTTAAATATCTGGAAAGTTTCCACTTATTAACACTATTAGCCAACAAAAAAATACAAAATAACAGGTAGTTACGCTTCGATGCGAAACACAGTTTGACTTTGTTGCTCGCATGACGTATTTTTCTTAAATAAAATATACGTCAGACAGGCGGGAGGTATAGAAATGAATACCAAGCTGACATTAAGGATGGATGATAGCTTAATTAAATCTGCAAAAGCATATTCGGCAAAAACAGGCAAGTCCGTATCTCGTATCGTTGCGGATTTATTCGAAATTATAAAAAATGAAGAATTGAAAAAAGAGTCGGAACTGCCCCCAACAGTCAGGTCTCTGCACGGAGTTTTGAAAAGAAAGGCTGTAAACGAAAAAGATTACAAAAAACATCTTGAAGAGAAATATTTATGAAAGCGCTCTTTGATACTAATGTTATATTGGATGTTCTTTTAGATCGAGAGCCTTTTGTCTATGATTCTCTCTACTTATTGTCAAAAGTTGAACAATCCGAAATAACAGGTTTTGTTTGCGCAACAACAATAACAACAATCCATTATCTCGCTTCCAAAACTCTTGGCGCAGATCAGGCTTTACGACATATAAATTCTCTTCTTTCTCTCTTTGTTATAGCTCCAGTCAATCGCATTGTTATTGAGAATGCTATTAATTCAAAATTTAATGATTTTGAAGATGCTGTGCTTCATGCAGCAGCTCAACATGCTGGAGCAAAATACATTGTGACAAGAAACAGTATAGATTTCAAAAAATCTCAGTTGTCAGTTTTTGAGCCTCCCGAGCTGGTTAATGCTTTAAAATTATTAAAAATATAATGGCTAATCGGGTAAAGGCGCTGCGTCAGGCTTTGCGGCGGAGGTAAGGAGAGTCCGAGAGAGACAAGGGTTTATGGGTTGAGAAGCACGAGATTGAGAATTGGATCAATCTATTACCTCGAAGCACTGGCTAACTTCCCGTTTGTCCCAATATCATAACGTACTGCGGCTATATATTGAGACTGGTTCTGAAACTGTTATTAGGCCTCCCGAACGTTATATGCAGGTTTTCTCACTGAACAAGCCTCAAAAAGCCATACAGCCCCTTAGAATGCCCTCCATCCGTAACCTGTAAGTGTGGCAGGTGTAAGGGAACCGGGAACAAGACCGCAGTGATCCCTTTTGGACGGCCTGAAAACCCCCATTACACCGGCATATTCCAGTTCCGCCTTCTGCATTGCTCCCTGTATTGATCTGCGTGTGGTACCTGACCTGCGCATGGCCATGGCTGCCATGTGAACCGCATCCCAAGAAGCCGCTGCCGCCAGTATCTCCTGGATTGACATGTATTCAATATCATCGGCCATGGCAGACAGAAAGTTTCTTACCTGCATTGAGCAGGGGTGCGCTGCAGGCAGGGAGTCCCGCATCAGCACCGGAGGAACTGCAGCTACAATGGTCACACCAGACTGTGCGGCAGTAAAAAAACTGTCTTCAAGCAGTATGCATGGAACTGCATACCTGCCAGGCAGTTTTTTCATTGAGGCTGCGATCATGGGGGCAACGCCTCTCCTTCCCCAGACATAAACAGTAGAGGCCCCGGACGCCCTGAGAATCTTTATCTGGGAGATGATGTCCGTATCATTGTTACTGTAACCCTGCAGCTCACCGGCAAGGATCTGAAATTCCTGTGCATATCCCTTTATCCACAGCACGGAACGCTGTCCCATGGAGTCACTGGAAGAAAGTATTCCCACAGGTACGGCCCTGGTTTTTTTGAGCCTTGCAAACAGTCTCTTCACCTGTGAAGTAATGGTTGGCGATACGCTGAATGTCCAGTCAACAGGATGGCCTCTCAGTGGCAGTATTGGCTCATCCCCTGCGGTGAGAAACAGGGGTATCCTGTGGGCCTCGGCAAATCCCCTCAGAGTGCGGCACAGGGCCGCGTGGGTAGGGCCAATGATAAAGGAACAGTTTTCACCTCCTGCGAGCTTTGAAGCGGCCTGAAGCATGGTGCCTGGGTCTCCGCCTGAATCCGCGGCAACCAGTTCAAGATTGCGGCCATGCACGCCGCCCTGCATATTTACGTCATGAACTGCCCTTCTTGCACCTGCAAGCGATGCCTGAGCTGACATGCTTCCCGGGCCGGATAGATCCCACAGTCCACCCACGAAAATCTTTGAGCCATAGCTTGC
>WFRQ01000027.1 GCA_015486425.1 Deltaproteobacteria bacterium
GTACTGCATATACAGGATAGTCTGCACGGACTTATTGAGAAGTTACAGAAAAGATAAGAAATCATATCTTCAATCCTTTTACTTTGAGCCTTGAGCTTTCAGCTTTGAGTATTTTCACGGTAACCGCCATTCCCTGGATGGGCACAACGAACAATGAAAATACGCTCTTGCTGCGTGTGATATTGTTTGAGTACATGGGAAGCAGGAGCTTCCGGTTCATAGTTCCCAAACTGGAGTTTGGGAACCAGCAAAAATAACAGCTTCTTTTACTTTGAGCCTTGAGCTTTCAGCTTTCAACTTTGAGCTATTTTCGGATAAAATTCTGGGCCGGACAGAGCCTGCGTAAAATTCCATGACAGACACTAAGGGACTGTCCAAAAATATTCTAACAGAACATCAGGCCCCGAGTGGACCATATGGCTTTTCACCTGGCATCAGGGGGGCCTCTTCACATAACTGCAAGGCTGCCTCCCTGGGACTTACGCCTGTAATGCTGCTTCGGCTGCAGACGCGATTAACCATGTCACGCATGTTTTCATCAACAAAATCCAGGACCTCCTGCACTTCGGGAGGTGTTCCCGGACCAAACAGACCTGCCATTGAAAGTGAACCGCCACACCCTGCCACCATGTCAGGCACGAGCATTATGCCCCTCTGGTGGAGAATAGCCTCAGCCTCAGGAGTCACGGCAAGATTTGCGCCGCATACCACGGCCCGCGCAGTCATATTGGCGGCTTCTTTTTCCATCACAGTTTTTTCCATTGCAGCAGGAACAAACACATCACAATCTACCTCGTGGATACGGGAATTTTCGCCGAGGATCCCGTGGTTATCAACAAGAGGAATCAAACCGTTTCGGGAATGGCTCAAAAGAGACTCGACGTCAAGCCTGCCACCATCATCAGCCCTGAGCATCTTCTGTCTGTCTGAAACAGCAACTATCTTAACCCCGACCTGGTTCAGAACCCACGCGGCACCGCCTGCAAGACCACCAAACCCCTGAATTGCAACCCTGGCTTTTGCAGAGGGGATGCCCAGAAAATCAAGGGCTCCAAGACATGCATACGCAAGGCCCGCACCGGAACGAAGACTGGCAAGTGTATTCTGCCCTGCAGGGCGTGAAAGTATTGCTATACGACTGGCAAACTCTTCATCACTGAAACCCTGAGCCCTTGCAACCGCTATTTTAATGGATGGAAGCCCGAACCTGGCTGCTATGGCATTGAGCTCCGGCATAGTGGTGTTAAGATCAGGACCTACGGAATAGCGATCCTTCATAAAGGGGACTATTGCCCGGAAAAACCTCTCAAGCGCCTGATCCTTGCCTGGTGACAGAGGGTCATAATCTATTCCGCTCTTGGCCCCGTCTGCCCTTATCCCGGCAATGCGCATTTTCAGCGTCATGTTGCGGGCAAGCAGTGTGATACATTCCCTGGTGAGCCCCTTCTGGACCCTGAGCCCACCGGCACAGAGCCTGTGAGTAAGCGCATCAATGACAAGCCAGCCCCTGAACCCCTCAACAGGATCCGTGTATTCCACCACAACTTCAGGCCCGCCGCTTGAAAGACGGCGGAGCATCAGGTGCTTTCCTCCAGCACAACAGGGACTTCCCTGTTGGGATCCCCCTCCATGAAGGCCCGGATGATGGGTTCAGACGGATTAACAAGAGAGATGATAAACATGAAAAGTTCTGAATTTTCAGCAAGCACTGTATCAAGACGGGTAGGGGTATCCCTCAGGGGATCATGTTCCCACGGAACAATATGCATGTGATATGTACCAAGCACAACGAGCCCCTCACTGTCACAGATTGCATACCCTGCCATGAGTTCTTCCGGATCAGTGATCCATCCACGCTGCTCCATGGGGGTCTTGGATGGTACCGCATACCGGGTCATCATATCATCCATGTAACTTTTCAGGGGCTCAACTTGCCTGGCGTTCTTTTTAAAAATTATAACCTTTCGCGCAAATGCATTTTCATCATTTACATGCCCTGCAATCATACCGTAGGCCCGCCGCACAGGAGTTTCACCAGGGAGAAACTCTCCGGCCATCTTCCTGCTGCAGTGAGCTGTGATCTCATCCCACAGGGAAGGTGGAAGTTTTATGGATGTGACAGAGGAAAGCTGTACCATTATTTAAAAGCCCTGAACCCCGGTGAGCAAGCCGGAAACATCAATTTTTTCATATTCACCAGGTTCGAATAAGTGAGGCCAGATATAGATATTCAGGGCCTATCCCCCTGCAATGGGAATGATCAGAGTAACCTCATCACCTTCATTAACCGTAACTGATTCCCAACGTTCCGGGGTTGCGCGCAACATGGCGCCATTGATGAAAATCGAAAGCAGGGCAGGATTATCAAACATGGAGCTCAGGCCCTTATATCGGTCTGCCAGCTCCCTGACAATCTCTGCAAGCCTGCCACCATCTATAACCACTTCACGTCTGCCCTCTACATGCTTTCTGAATGGAGATGGAATTATAACTTTAGCCATTTCTGTTCCTGATTATTCTGCTGCCTGCATCTATGGCACAACTGATTTTATGAAAATAACCTTTAAGCAAGGTTTTTTACTGTATCATCCAGTGCCTGATGCAGAAATTTTATAATCTCGTCAATCTGCGTTGCCGGTGTAGGATCTGCCAACTCGCCTGCCCGCCTGTTTGCCCTTGCTGCAATGCGACAGGCATCCACGTGACTTTTACCCGCGAAAACCATACCGCTTACCATGCCGGTTATAAGATCACCGGTACCTCCGATGGGTTCCATGGTCTCCACACTGGGGGAATCAATAGTGTCAACTATTTCGCCGTTATGACATACATAATCGACTCTACCCTTGACGATCATGGTGGGAGGCGCGTTCCCCACAGCATAGGCCCTTCGTATCAGCTCCGGCACATCACTTTCAAGATGAAAGATAAAGCCCCTGGTAAATGAAGGATGGTCAGCCTTTTCATCAGCAAGGAAGGCCATCTCACCAAGGTCAGGAGTAAAGATATCATAATACGGCGCATGTCCGCCTGCCTTGGCCACATACATGGAACCGGCATCAGCAATAAGAACCGGCTTTTTGGAAGCCCCCTTGACTGTTTCAATCACCTTGTCGTTCAGCTTGATATCAGGCATGACATAGTGAAGGGTGAGGACATCAATATCCATATCAGGCAGATTGTGCATCAGATGCCTGTAGATGGCCTCACTGCCCTGCCTTGTCCCAATATCACCGGCCACCATGCCTACGGGCCGATCTGCCCCGAAAAATTCGCATGCCACACATGCGGCGGTCATCATGGCCTCATTACCCCTGTTCATAGGGAGCCTCTGACCGTCTATCTCTATACCATCAGCAGTATAATCAACGGGACCCATTGTCAAAGGCAGATCTTTTACGGGCACAGACCCGGCAAGCAACAGCATCTATTACACCCCTACGGATTTTACTATCTCTTCACGGGCAGTATTCAGTGAATATGCGCACAGGGAAAAACCTACCTCCTGAAGATCAGGAGCTGTTGCAAGGGTCTGGCCAAGCATTGAAGTTGCCAGGTAGGGCACATCAGGACAACCGCCTCCTGAAATATTGACAATCTTTCTGGTCTCCTTATGCACGGTCATCTTCATGTTTGCAGCCCTGACCATCAGGTATTTCCCGAAATCCTTTGCACGCACAAAGTGAAGAGGCTCCATACCTTCTGATGTAATGGGAACAACATCCATGGGAGGCATGCCAACATTGGTGAGAAGCTCGGTAATAGCCGCCTCAGCCTCCATGGGAATCTCAACACTGAGATCACATCCTGTTCTGTAAGAAGGCGGAGGACTTACCACGCGGATAGTGTACCCCTCATCCTTCAGAAGGGCCTCAACATCTATAACGGTTGTGGGATGTGCAAAGATCAGAAGCCCACGTGTGACCTCTTCATGCCCTGTGTTCTCTTTCTTCCTTGTTTTTTTCTTAAACCACTTTAACATTATTACTCCCTGATGTGTTTAGAGACTGTCATGAAACAACCGCAACAATCCTGTACCTGAATTGAACTAGGTTACAGGTCTTTTTGCCCATTGCCCGCATTACAAAACTAGTAACATAACAGTGCCATACACCCATTCTATGGCCCTGGGAATGAACAAAAATTCTATGCGATATTGTCACATTTCTTTCAGGACAGCTCCTTGATTAA
>WFRQ01000028.1 GCA_015486425.1 Deltaproteobacteria bacterium
ATGATGCAGCACTCGGACATCTATTCTCAGTACTCCGGCAGGCACATATCCGGGGATTTTTTTAACAGCCGTGCCTTTGCGCAGGTAGCAGTACCATTGAGCGGTGTGGATATTGAAGTGTGGTATGTGCCACGGTTTTCATGCAGCAGCGACCAGCCACGGGGGCACCGTGAATTCTGGAATCGTTACTTCAGCGCGCTGCACGCCCGTTCTGTAATATTTAACACGGTTACAGGCGCCGGCTGGGGGATAGCTTCACGCTAAACTTTCATGACATGGGGGTTGTCACCCCCTGACATGAAAGTTAGCTCAAAGCCGGAAGCTGAAAGCAGACATGGCTTCTTTTCCTTTGAGCCTTGAGCTTTCAGCTTTGAGCTATTTTCGGATAAAAGACGTTACTGTTTTGAGCATGTCACAACAATCAAAGTCTATTTCTGTATAATCAGGAGGATACCATGATTAACCAGGCAGCTTTTCTTTCAGTTCTCATTATTACTGGCGCAGCGTCAATAGTTGTTAATTCTGTTTACCTGCCGGAATATCCTTATGCCAGCGCAGGGGTCGCATGCCTGTGCATAGTGATTTACGTCCTGGTTAACAGGAACAGGGGGTGCGTTGGTTCCACTCTCATGCAGGTGGCTGATAATACTTATTTCATGGGATTCATCTTCACCCTGATCGGGCTTGTATTTGTACTCTATTCTATTGGGAAGAACTCATTTCAGATTGAGTCAGTGCTTGCCAGCGCAGGAATGGCTTTTTCAACGACACTGGTTGCAAGTTTCCTGAGGCTTCTGCTTGTGCAGGGTGTGCTCACTGTTGACGAGGCAGGCAGTCATGCGGAGCAGGCGCTCATGCACGCAACCCGTCAATATACAAACGCCCTTGTAAAATCAGCGGAAACACTTCAGGCAGGTCACAATGAGCAGGTCCAGAAGCTCAATGCCGTATTCCAGACCAGTCTTGATACAATGCAGAACAACGTGGCAGCACTCAATGACAGTTTTGTAAAAACCCTGTCTGCGTTCAGGGAAACTGCTGTACAGACTTCCCAACAGCTCAAAAATACCCTGGATTCCCTTTCTATCCCGGAAGATATCCTGGTGCGGCGGCTTAACCCGGTACTGGGCCAGCTTGAAAATTCCCTCTTGAACATAAACACCGCCCTGAATGCCTATGCAGAAGATGGGGCAAAGTCCGCATCTACAATGAATGTTGCACTGCAGGCAACCGAGCAGTTTACCCGTGATATCAGTCGCCTTTGCTCTGAACTTACCGGCACTGCTGAAAATGTTCATACTGAAACATCGCGCGTATCAGAGGTGGTTACAGGGCTGAATGATATGGTTGATACACTGGGAAAGATGTCAGGCTACCTTCAGAACACTGTAGGCATGATTGGTTCTCTTAACAGCAACCTGCAGGGTATGTCATCTCCGGTTTCCGGGATTTCATCAGGTCTTGATGCGGTAGGAGCCAAGCTTAACGACGTTAACAGGGAAATAACCAGGCTCCAGAACAAAACCTACAGTTACAGCGCCGGGAGGGGGGTAGCATGAAAAAATCAGAGATCAAGGTCATAAGCATTTCTCTGGCAGAAGTTGTGCTGCTCCTCTTCTTCCTGGTGCTTCTTGCCCTGGCTGCAAGGGAAAAAAACCACGAAAACCAGATAGATCAGATGCGAAACGAACAGCAGCGCATGATGGCTGAAATGGAAATGTGGAAACGGGAGATCAAGGAATTTCTTGCCATTATGCCTGTTGAGCCCAGGCGTGACAGTGCTGACACGGTTCTCGTGTCACTTTCAAGGCTGTATTTTGTGCCATCGCCTGCCAGGGACAACCTGAAAGACATGGCAGAAAAGATCAGGGCATACAGAAAGATGATGGCAGGGCTTCAGCAGATAGCCATGCGGCAGGGAGAATCCATCCCTGAGCTGATGACAGCACTGAATAACATGAAGCAGGATCGCAATGGCTGCCAGGCAAAGATACACAAATTAGAACAGAAGGTTGCAGATTTGCTGCACATTATCGAAAATTCCGGCAACAATGCCCAGGCCTGCGCCCTTGAAAACCGCGATTTGAAAAACATTAACAGGGAGCTTGCGGAAAAGGTTGAAAAATGCAGCAACGGAGAAGGGTTTCCTCCCTGCTGGAGAAGCGCAGATGGTGACATCCAGTACATGTATGACATCTACATAGGGCATAATGGGCTTTCAGTCCATCGGGCATGGCCTGCGAAACGTGAGGTTGAAATGCAGTCTTTTGCCAGGGCCGAAATGATTGTGGACAGAACAGTGGATATAAAGGACTTTCTTGCAGCTACCAGGGATATCTTTTCCCGCTCAGAGGAGAAGCAGTGCAGGCATTTTGTGAGAATTTACGGGGAAAAATCTGCCATGAATGCCAGGATGTTTACCTATTATCAGGAAATACAGAATCACTTTTATCATTTGGACGCCATAAGATAAAAAATGTGGGCAATGTAATCCTTGCCATGGGAACAATGGCGTAACAGGCCGATTTGGCAGCATTCATGTGAATTTTGCCATGCCTTTTTACCCTTCATCTTCAAGGAGTGCAGATACAGGTGATGTGCGCGTCCATGACGCCACACTTCCTGAAAACCTGAAAAGTTGCAGACATGAGATCGCAAATCCTAAAATACACCACTGCTCTTTTGCTGATCTGCGGCTGTCTGTACGCACCTTTGCCGTGCCACGGCTTCAGAGACGGCGGATACAGCAGGGAGGCATGGGGCAGGTGGAAAGATTTTGATCATGACTGTCAGAACACCCGCGCGGAAATCCTGATTCGGGACAGCCTTGTTCCAGTCAAGTTTGCAACGAAGAGGCATTGCCGTGTTGTTTCCGGCATGTGGATATGCCCGTACACAGGTCATGTAATATTTGATTCCTCAGACATTGATATAGACCACGTGGTGCCCCTGGCCTATGCCTGGTATCACGGCGGCAGCAGATGGGCGCGAGGCATCCGGGTAAGGTTCGCCAATGATCCGGACAATCTGCTTGCTGTTGAGAACAGGATCAACCGCTCCAAGGGCAGCAGGGGCATCAGAAAATGGCTTCCGCCTCGCAAGGACTACAGGGGAAAATACATTGCCCTGTGGCACAGGATTCAAAAAAAGTACAGACTTGTTCAGTAAAAACAAAGCAATAAATCCAGATCACAGCCCCTCCTTCAGGTTTAAGCCTCTTTTTTTTAACAATTCCTTCCATATTTCCGATAATTATAAATAATTCCATTATCATTCATCCATAATTAGTGACAATTAAATCTGCATCATGGTCATGCAGCTATATGAGAAGTGTCGCTATTGCCGGAGATTAACTTTATGAACCATGGAAAACGGCCGAAATTCCTGAGTTTCAAATGCGCTGAAATCAAGGGACGTGAAGAGAAATGTGCGCATTGCCCTGTAAACATGGCTGGTTACTGTGCAAAGTTTTGTGATTTTATCCTGAAGCAGCAGGAATACATACTCAAACTGCAAAAAGCTGCCATGTATCAGAATGATGCGGAAAGGACCGGGAAGAAAGATATCCGCCAGGAAATCGATGACTGGATGCCTGCCTTTTGCATAGCCCTTGTGGAGGTGGAAAATAAACTTCCTGACTACCAGTTGCACAGCAGCTTTTCCGGCTGGGTAAACAATATCATCAACAGACGCATGCTGGATTTTCAGCGTAATTACTCCACAAGGTCACAGCCACTGGAATATATTCTGGACCAATTAGATGACTGTGAAATCCTGACAGGAGACAAATCAGCCCTGAAAAGAAAGATCCAGCGTGCAATAATCCCGCAAGACAATAACATTACAGGGGCGGGAAATGTGTTGTTCATAATCAACTCCCTGTCGTTATTGAAAAAATTTGTATTTGGAAACAGAAAGAGCCTGACCATGCTTCTGGCAGAGTCTCCTGTCCCTGACTTTGATATCATTGATCAGGTAAAATCAGCAGACGGAGTACTGATTCATTACAAAGGTGATAAAGAGGCCGAAAACTTGAAAGGGGCAGTTGAACGTATGATCAGAATCTACCCCAGTACTGTTTCCCTCTTTATGACTAATGAGGACGGCAAAGAGGAAGAAAGGGCTATACCTGATACAGCTTATACGGAAAAGCAGGAGCAGGAGGAGTTCCGGCGTGCAGTAAATACCTGCCTTGAAAAATTGCTTGTCTCAAAAAAATATGGAAAATGTGCGGCCTTTTTGCTGACCTTTATGGATATTTCACGGGAAATTGCATTACGGCGTGATGAATCGGAAGATGCCTGCCTGAAGAATGGCACTGTCAAGGACAAGGCTGTTTTTGAGCATATGGCCAGGCTGCAAAACAGAACAGTTGATTCTGTAAAACAGCAGCACAGGAGATGCCGCAAAAATATTGAAGCCCCTTTCAGGGAGTGCATTAATGGCAGAGAAAACGGAGCAAGACCATGACCCTGTATCCAGGAGATTATCTTGATGAGATAACCATAGAACATATAGATGCATGGCAGGGTGCCGGAGTTTTCAAGTACAGAGGCAATGAATGCTTTCTGCTTAACAGTGATGTGCCTGAAATCACTCTCACACCGGGCCTGATAATAAAGCAGGTGGTATGCGTGAAATACGACAATAATTTCAGGCGATACCGCTGCCTTCCGCCTCACAGTTATCAGCGCCTGGCAGAAACCCTTTTTGATTCATTCAGGCCTTCATGTGCAGTGGTAAAGGCTCATAAACACGCATGGTCAACCCGCTGGGACCAGGCTGTCCTGAACCGGGAAGACGTTACATGCCAGCCGCTTGACATGGAGTGCCACATACCGAACCGCAGGTGGGTTTTGCTCAAACATGAAAAATGGGAGATGCCGGTGCCGGCCTGTTCGCAGTTTGATGCATTTGATGGAGAGTATCGCTTTTTCCCCTCTGTCATGCAGAATGTCCATGGCAGCAGCACGCGCAATTTTATCTCTCCGGCTTACAAGGCGTATTCCAGATGTATGAAGCCAGGCAGTACTGTTTTGCTTGGCAGGCTGGATTTTGAGTCAGGTTCAGATACCCCTGGCACACCACTGCCCGTGGAAATTTACGTGCATCCCTTCATCTCTCCTGAAAAATTTCACTTTGGTGTGTGGAAACATGTTTTTGCCTGGGATAACAACCAGGAAAAAGCGTGCTGGGCAAACCGATTAGCTCACAAGGGAAATGATCCGGTTCCCGAAAGCAGTGAGGTAAAACAGATATTTGAGAAGTGCGCAATCAACTCATTCAACACAAGCTGTCAAAATTGCAATATTGAAAGATATTCCAGGGTTACGGACCAGATTGAAAGATGGCTTAAATTTTACTGTGAAGAGGCTGTCGCTTTTTTTGCTGCGTGCACGACTGAATCTGTAAAGCGGACAGTTTTTACAGCAGAAAGGGTCCTTGATGGAATTTTTCATGTACAGTTTGCAATGGATTTAACAATATCCGGAAATAAAAAGAATGAGAATGCCCGTGAATGCCGGAGAAAAGGTCTCAGGGGTATTTACCGTGGCACGCTGTTTACCAACGACAGGAAAGCAGTCATACATATAAATCCTGTTACGCTTTTTTTTACATCAGGACATCTTTCTGTAGATCTTGGAAGAAAAAATATCTTGGGGATATTAAGCAATGTTCAGAAATCAGATTGACAGGAACGAAGTTGACAGGCCTTGCTATTCAGAAAGCATTGATTGCCTGCTTGATATGGCAAAAATACGCATGGCAGCAGAGGGGAACACACTGAAACATGAAATCCAGGAGAGATGGCAGGAAATATCAGTTTCAAAAAACCTGGAATCTGACCTTGAGTCAGGACTTCGTGTCCTTGCAGAAGAGGCGGCACGAGCCCTTGATTATCTGAACGGGGATGCAACCCTTGATATAGACCCGGACATGCCGGATAATATACCGGAGGCGCTTGAAGTCCTTGATGATGTAGCAATTCTATCGCTGATACTTAAATCTTTACCTGAGCAAAAAACAAAAATCCCCTCAACCATAAATTGCAATGCAGAGAGGCTTTACCTTGAGCTGAGTAAGGAAGGCCTCCTGCCATGCCACAGGCTAATCCCTATTAACTCATGGCGCAAAGCCGTAAGGGATGCCCTTCCCCTGGAATATGCCCCCTGGTTTACATGGTACGATGCGTGGACTGCTGTGCCGGATGACTCGCTGGACAGGATAGTTGAGAACTGGCCCAGCATATACGGCAACAAGCCTGACTTTTCATGCCTGGACATTGATGAAAGGCTAATGAGCCAGCTCCTTAAAACCATCAGGAAAGATTCCAGGCTATATCATTTTCTGGAAGAGAAGGCAAAACTGTGGCAGACAGTCTCTGATACGCTTTCACGCCATACCAGCCTCAGGCTTGCAGCTCTTGCAGGCACTGTGGCAGGCACCCAGGATAGTCCTCTGCCGGAACAAGTTGCAAGCAAGGGGTTTCAGGCTGTGGCGTGCAGGGTGATTGGCGCCCGTTTTTCTTCAGAGCAGGAGAAGTATGAACTCATGCTCCTTTCTGCGCTCTATGGGCCTGACCTTGACAGTTCCATGCGCATGGAACTTTTCAGGGAGATTGGAGAATGGCTTGACGCCGGTCCGGATATTAGAAAGGGCAGCCTTGCCTGGGAGCTTGAGCAGTGGCGAAGGAATGCCTTGCACGCGCCTGAACTCATGGGGGCCTGCATGAAAGTATGGCTTGAAAAACTTGAATATCAGGCAAGGAAGATCACAGCGCCTGAGCCTTACCGTGCAGGGGCATTTGCAGAGGCTGTTCAAAGTCTGCGCGTGTCAGAACCTGTGTCGCTGTTTAAGGCAGTGGGAGACAGGCTGAATGCATTTGCAGAAAAATTAAAGATTGATTTCTCAGGATCATTACCTGCAAGCGCCGGGCAGTTATATGACAGTATGCTGGACAGACTTTTCCCTGCGCCCCTGCTCCTTGGAGC
>WFRQ01000029.1 GCA_015486425.1 Deltaproteobacteria bacterium
CAGGCGCAATTATAATCCCGGTCATTGATTTTCTGAACAGGTTACTTATAGGGCACATAATCTGAGGCTGATGTGGTTTTTTACGTTTTTGCGGCTGAAGATAAAAAATGAACCGCAGAAGACGCAGAGGACGCCAGGGAGTTGTATAACCTGTATCAAGAAAAAATGTAGTGTCAAAAGCGACTTTCTGTTATGGGAAGTCATCCATGAGGGGGGCAGTTACCCATCAATTTAATTGTTTTAGCTCGTTCCCAAACTCCAGTTTGGGAACAGTACGGGTGGAAGCTCCAGCTTCCTGGGGAACATCGTTTTGCCGAAATGACAGAATAGAAAGAAAAAGCCATTCCGGTAACGGTTTTCAGGATTGGCGCCCAAGCTGGAGTCTATGTGCCGGCAACACCGGAGCATACGAAGAATAATGAAGGTGCGCGGTGCGTACCCTGCATGGTAAGATCATAGAACGGGAAGTTATTTTTGGACAGTCCCTTAGGTAAAAGTTTGAGGTAGATATAAATATGGCTGCACAGGGCAGACAGAGAATACTTAGCGGCATGCGGCCTTCCGGTCGCCTTCACCTCGGGCACCTTCACGGTGTCCTTGAAAACTGGAAAAGACTTCAGGAAGAGTACCAGTGTTTCTTTTTTGTGGCTGACTGGCATGCCCTTACAACCAACTATGAAAAACCGTGGACCATTCCTGAAAATATCGAGGATATGGTGCTTGACTGGCTGGCTGCCGGGATTGATCCGGAAAAGGCAACGCTGTTTGTGCAGTCAGATATCAAGGAACATGCTGAGCTTCAACTGCTTCTTTCCATGATAACGCCTGTTTCATGGCTTGAGAGAAACCCCACCTACAAGGAACAGCAGCAGCAGCTCAAGGAGAGGGATCTGGCAACTTTTGGCTTTCTCGGCTACCCGGTGCTGCAGGCTGCGGACATCATCATGTACAAGGCAAACAAGGTGCCTGTGGGCGTTGATCAGCTTCCGCATGTTGAACTTACCCGTGAGATAACCCGCAGGTTCAACTACCTGTATCGTGAGGTATTCCCGGTGCCTGATGCCCTGCTTACCGAGGTGCCCAAACTTCCAGGTCTTGATGGCCGCAAGATGAGCAAGAGTTATGGAAATTCCATCTACCTGAACGATACTGAGGAACAGGTTGCAAAACGCATCTCAACAATGGTTACAGATGTGGAGAGACCTCGCAAATCTGATCCTGGTGACCCTGAAAAACGCTGTGTAGCCTTCAACCTTCATAAGTTATACCTGCCTCAGGAGCGCCTTGATGAGATTGTGGCCGGGTGCAGGGCAGCGGAGATAGGGTGCGTGGCCTGCAAGAAGGAGCTTGCCGCGGCAGTGAATGCAGCAATGCAGCCCATGCGGGATCGGCGCAGGGAGCTTGCAGAGCAGCCCGGGGCTGTAAGGCGTATCCTTGAAGAGGGCGCTGAGAAGGCAAGGGCCGTGGCCCGAAATACAATGGATGAGGTGCGCGAGGCCCTTTTCACAGAACCGCCTGAGCCTGTTGAAAATTAAGTTGAGCGTGATAGCTGAGCTGAACATTTTGCTTTTTGTAAAAAATATTGATACCTAATTGGGGCGGCTGCATGATATCTGACATGGCGCATGGGTTTGGCCATGGGAACTGAACCATCTTGTTGGAATATAACGAAATTCAGAATTGGAACCGGAATGTAATGTAACCCTCGAGGCCTTCAAGGGGCCGCTTGAGCTTCTCCTGCATCTTATTGACAGGAACAAGCTTGATATAACGGATATACCCATTGCCCTGGTTACCAATCAGTACCTTGAGTACCTAGAGCTGTTGCATGCCCTCGATGTGGTGGTTGCCGGTGAGTACCTTGTCATGGCAGCCACACTTCTGCAGATCAAATCAAGGATGCTTCTGCCCCGCACTGAGCCCCCTGATTCCAATGATGACCCCCGCCTTGAGATTATAAAACCCCTGCAGGAACTTGCAAAACTCAAGGACCTTGCTGACCGCCTTGAGGAGATGCCCTGGCTTGACAGGGATGTGTTCACAAGGGAGATTTCCCCTGAGTTCGAGTCATTTGAAACAGTTGATTTTTCAGGTGAGACATGCCCTGATGAATCTGTTTTACCTCCCATTGACGCAGGCATTCTGGATCTTATCAATGCGCTTAGAAATGTGCTTGGCAACAGTGCGCTGCCCCGCTCCCTTGAGATCACCAGGGCCAGGGCCACCATGTCCCAGCGTATGGAGGCCATAGAGCAACGGCTCTGCTCAGAGGATCGTACCACCCTTGCCGAGCTGCTCTCTCCTGAGATGGATCGTCAGTTTCTGATTATTACCTTCCTTGCCCTTCTCGAACTTGCCAAAATGTCTGTGATACGAATATTCCAGGAGACCCAGGGAGGAGATGTGATAGTAGTGGCCAGGGCCTGCGCCCCTGTCTCAGAAGAAATGGAAAATTAAAGGGCTGTTCAAATCATATCATAGCATCTATACTGTGGTGTGGGTAATACGTGTGCAGGTAGAGAGTCACAAAGTCAAGCATACACCATCAAACGAAACGCTGAATAGTTATGTACTTTTCCTGCATTAAAGTACGGTGCAACAAGAAAGTTTTAATGTTTTTCCCCCAGGAGGTTTAATAATGGCCATTCATCCACGCGCAGGGCAGCCTGCGTCTGCTGAAGATCTCTGCAATATCCCCCGTCTCATATCCGCCTATTTTCAGTACAGTCCGGATGTATCAATCGCTGCCCAGAGGGTTAGTTTCGGCACCTCAGGACACAGGGGCAGTTCCTTCAAGAAGAGTTTCAATGAGGATCATATCCTGGCCGTGGCACAGGCCATAGTTGAGTACCGCGCCTCCCAGGGTATTGACGGGCCCCTGTTCATGGGAATGGATACCCACGCACTTTCAGAGCCATCCTTTGCAACTGCCCTTCAGGTGTTTGCTGCAAACGGTGTCGAGGTGCGCTATCAGGATGGCCTCGGCTATAC
>WFRQ01000030.1 GCA_015486425.1 Deltaproteobacteria bacterium
CTCCATGCCGGCCTCATTATCAACAAGCAGATACCGATAGCTTTTAGCAAGTCCCTCCATGACCTGTGCCAGAATGGAATTTGCCATGCAGTAGCAGCCAGGGCCCTCAGGTTGACCCATTACAAGCAGATCATATCCCTTTGACTCAATTATGGCCTGGGCTATGTGCATCTCCATATATTCACTCTTGGTCATGCCCTGAGGGGTCTCTGTCTTCATGCGGTCGCGGATCTCGCCCATGGTTGTCTCTACATCAAGGCCGAGGAGCTCATTCAGATTGGCATTAGCGTCCGCATCCACTGCCATAACCGGGGTAAGGCTGTTTTCCACAAGATACTTTATGAGCAGAGCTGAGATAGTGGTCTTACCGGTACCGCCCTTCCCTGCCATTGCTATAATTTTTGCTGTCTGAGGTGTCATAATGATTGCCTCTAAAAATTTTCACCTTATTTTGAAACGCTCAGCTTAGATCCAAGGCTGATTTTTTTTACTCGTCACATTGTTGTATGGAGCCACGCATATTTCAGTCGCGCTACTGCACACGGCCATTACAGGGCCCTGCACTCAAATAACTCTCAAGATATTCGTACCGCCTGCTTCCAAATGGCCCTGACATCTGCCGCAACTCTCGAACCGTAAGCAGGAAACCCCTCTGCATCCTGAAATTCAGAAGCCGCGCAGCTCCCTTTTCCCCCACGCCAGGAATAAGGTCCAGCTCTTCCATGGAGGCAGAATTGATATCAACCGGCCGGAACCACAACAGGGCCGCACCCGCATGAGGCAGGCTTGTCATTTCAGCAGCAGGTGCTGAATCCTTACTGTATCGCGCAGGAAGGACCACATACAGGGCCTCAGATACCACAAGAGTGACAACAAGAAACAGCAGCACTGCTGCAGGCCCTGACGCAAACCAGGTCAGGGCCGCAGGCTCAGTCTGCTGATTTTTCTTCAGACTTGAGGAGCTTGTAACAGATTCCATCAACAAGGGCCTGCCAGCTTGCCTCTATGATATCTGTGGAAACACCCACAGTGCCCCACTTGTCATGGCTGTCAGAGGACTCGATCAGCACCCTGACCTTTGCCCCAGTGCCGGGACTTACAGGAAGTACGCGCACCTTGTAGTCAAGAAGGCTCATCTCCTTTAATTGAGGATAGAACTTCTCAAGCGCCTTTCTTATGGCATTATCCAGGGCGTTTACCGGGCCGTTTCCAACTGCTGCCGTATGCTCAACCTGGCCGCCGACACGGACCATTACCGTGGCCTCTGCCTGTGGGGGTTCATCCTCACGGGTCTTCTGATCAATTACCCGAAAGCCCATGAGATCAAAGTATTTCCTGCCCGTGCCCATTGCCTTTCGCATGAGAAGCTCAAATGATGCCTCAGCCCCCTCGAACTGAAAGCCCTGTGATTCAAGCTCCTTGAGGCTTGAAACAATATCCAGCACTACAGGATCTTCTGTATCGAGATCAAGACCAAACTGCCTGGCCTTGGCTATTATATTGCTCTTGCCTGAAAGGTCAGATACAAGAATACGCTGTATATTCCCCACAAGCTCCGGTCTGATATGTTCATAGGTCTCCGGGTTGCGCTGCACTGCGCTGACATGAATACCGCCCTTATGTGCAAAGGCGCTTGCCCCAACATAAGGCTGATACTTGTTTGGCTGCAGGTTGGCTATTTCAAACACGAACCTTGCGGTTGCTGTAAGCCTGTCAAGATTCCGACCAGCCTCAGACTCCATTCCAAGCTTGAGGGTCAGGGCCGGAATTATTGAGCACAGATTGGCATTTCCGCACCGCTCACCAAAGCCGTTCATAGTACCCTGGACCTGAGATGCCCCTGCCTCCACTGCAAGAATGGAATTTGCCACTGCCACCTCGGAATCGTTGTGGCAATGAACCCCAAGGGGAACATCTTCGCCAATAGCCTTCTGAACCTCGGCGATGATCCCCATTATCTCGCCTGGCATTGTACCGCCGTTTGTATCACAGAGCACCAGACACCGGGCACCGCCTGCAATGGCACGCTTCAGCGTCTCAATGGCATAATCACTGTCAGCTTTGTATCCATCAAAAAAATGTTCAGCATCGTAGAACAGCGTCTCACAGTGCTGTTTCAGAAATAAAAGAGAATCCTGGATCAGTTCAAGATTCCGCTCCAGCGAGATGCGAAGGGCATCCCGCACATGAACATCCCAGCTCTTGCCAAAAATAGTAATGACAGGAGCAGCAGAATCCACAAGGGCCTTGAGGTTAGGGTCCTCATGGGCCTGGTGCTTTGCCATGTGAGTGCTGCCAAAGGCTGCGATGCGTGCATGTTTAAGACTGTAATTTCTTATTTCAGAAAAAAAATGCTGATCCTTGGGGTTTGAACCAGGCCAGCCCCCCTCTATATAATCGATTCCAAGATCATCGAGACGCTGGGCAATGCGCAGCTTGTCCTCCACGGACAGATTGAAATTCTCGGCCTGTGTGCCGTCGCGAAGAGTGGTATCATATATTTCTATTTTTCTCATATTGTTTCCATTTTCAGGGTCAGGTTGCAGGGCCCTTGTCCAGACCAAAGCCATCGTGCAGGGCCCGCACAGCAAGTTCGGTAAATTTTTCCTCTATAACGCAGGATATCTTTATCTCGGATGTACTTATCATAAGCACGTTAATACCGTGTTCCGAGAGTATCTGGAACATCTTTCCAGCCACTCCCGAATGGTTCCTCATACCAACTCCTACAATAGAGACCTTTGCTATGGTATCATCACCTGCCACCTTCTCGGCTCCAATTTCAGATGCCACCCTCTTGACCAGTTCCATGGTCTGGCGGTAGTCGCCCCGCGGAACAGTAAAGGTCATGTCCGTGAGGTCCCCTGCACGGGCGTTCTGGATAATCATGTCAACCACCATTCCCGCATCTGAGATAGGCTTGAAAATGGCAGCCGCAATGCCCGGCCTGTCCGGCACCCTGCTCAAAGTAATCCGCGCCTCATCCCTTGAATATGTTACACCTGAAACCAGAATATCTTCCATTGTCGCATCCTCCTTAACCACCATGGTGCCCGTAGTATCTGTAAAACTTGACCTTACATGAAGCGGCATGCCATATCGCATGGCAAATTCAACTGAGCGGATTTCAAGCACCTTGGCACCAAGGCTTGCCATCTCCAGCATCTCTTCATATGAAATCTTTTCAAGCTTGCGTGCGTCTGCACAGATATTGGGGTCAGTTGAATATACCCCCTCAACATCAGTAAAAATTTCGCACAGGTCAGCATTAAGGGCCACTGCCACGGCAACGGCTGTGGTGTCCGAGCCACCCCGCCCGAGCGTTGTAATATCACCATAATCCGTAACGCCCTGGAACCCGGCCACCACCGCAATCTGCCCCCTGTCAAGCACGCTCCTCAGTCTGTCTGCATCAATATTGGAAATGCGTGCCCTGGTGTGGGAATTATCAGTCTGTATTGGAATCTGGTGACCAAGGAATGAAACCGCCTCCACGCCCATCTCCCGTGCAGCCATGCAGAACAGCGCTATTGTTACCTGTTCGCCAGTTGACAGCAGAACGTCCAGTTCTCGTGGATTTGGGAATTCCTGCATCTGCTGAGCCAGTGAAATAAGATGATTGGTCTGACCTGCCATGGCAGACAGCACCACAACCATATCATTCCCCTTTTTCCTGTCGGCAATTACCCGCCTGACTACGTTTTTTATGCGGTCACAGTCTGCTACGGACGTGCCGCCGAATTTCTGAACAATAAGGGCCATCTTTCAGTCCTCTGCTTTCTATTCCTCTTCTGAAGTATGCCAGACCGGATCCTGGCCGAACTTGTGCATCCACCACTCTTCATCTGTCATTCCGGACTCGTTGGGCTCAAGAAGCAGCGTATATTCATCTGCATAATCCATAAGCAGTGTGTAGGAGGCATTTACCAAATTCATCTCTTCTGCAGTGTCGGTACCATCGTTGACATCAGGATGCAACTGCCTGCACCGTTCCCTGTAGGCATCTCTGATCTGGCTCCTTGTTACCTGCTTCGGGAGTTTCAGGGCCTTTCGTGCCCGTTCTATGGCCTGCCAGCGATCCATTTACAGTATTTTCACCAGTCCGTTCATGCCAAACCTGAATGCCTGTGTAAAAAGCGGTGTTGCACAGAATCCCGAAAACGCCTGTTTACCGCGATCAGAGGTTGTCATAAACCTGGAAAAATATCAACTATGTATGGTTATGGCAAGAATAAAACCTAAATTGAGCGTTTCAAAATGTGGAAAATTATTATTTCAAAAAATTAAAAGGAGTTACATCGATTATAGCTTTCCAATTTTGAAACCCTTCGGGATTGCCGTCTTCACCGCATCTCCTTTGTCATCGGA
>WFRQ01000031.1 GCA_015486425.1 Deltaproteobacteria bacterium
CTGGGAAGAATGTAGGCATGGGCAAGGATTATACCTTATTTGCACTGACTGATGGCGTGGTCAAGTTTGAAGTAAAACGTAATCGCAAGCATATCAGTGTATATCCGGAGACAGCGGCTGCCTGACAACAGACAGGCATGCAGGCATTCCTGCATTAAAATTTTCAAGGCCCTCAGCAGAGTATAATCTGTTGCGGGCTTTTTTTTATGGCCTGCCTGATATATGCTTTCTAAACACACATGAGCAAATCAGCTCCAGTATCTGCATGTCTGTGGACACGCCATTGTTTTCTGTAAGGAGGAACTATATGAAGAAAAAACTAACCGCTATTATCGCTGTCATTTTGCTGCTCCTGTGCTCCGCATGCTCCAAGACAAAGATAACGGATTCATGGAAGGACCCGGCTTACAGTGGTGGACCAATGACAAGCGTACTGGTAATCGCCGTTGCCAAAGACAAAATTGCAAGACGGGCCTACGAAGAAAATTTAGTAATGACCCTTGAGCAGAACGGTGTTAAGGCATACTCAAGCTACAGGCAAAGCAGCGATGAACCTGTGACCAGGGAAGACATCATGGGCATGGTTAAAAAACTTGGTGTAAAATATGTATTAATCACCACGCTCATTGGTGTCGATAAGGAGAAGAAATATCATCCACCACAGACTTATGTCACACCTCGCACGGGATTGGGATATTACGGATATTATTACAGGGCGTATGATGTCGTACATGAGCCGGGGTATTACACCACTAACGTAAAGGTAAGCCTGGAAACCACCGTGTACCAGGTAGAAACAGAAAAACCGGTATGGATGGCAAGGTCACAGACCATGAATCCTGACTCTGCAAGTGAAGTTGTCAAATCAGTTATTTCAGAACTGGTAAGTGCAATGAAGAAGGATGGCCTGATACCAAGATAGGTAACTATTTATTAGAATACTAACAAATTGTGCGTCGTATAGGTGACATACACATCATATAGTGCATATCAACCATAACTATCGGTATTTACGAAGATCACTTGACAAGTTTCGTGCTTTAATATATAGACGGAAGCAGGGATGTTTTAAGTTAGTAGAAGTATTTGCTGAGTTTTTATTCATTCAACACTACCTTTAAGGAGGGAACAGAAAAATGAAGAAATTCTGGTTAGGACTTATGGCACTTTCACTTATGCTGCCAGCCTGGGCCATGGCAGGGGGCTATGCCTCCCCAAGCAGCGACCAGCTCCTGCAGCGCCTGGACCAGCTCACTAGAGAGCTTGAGAGCGTGAAGCAGGAACTTCACAAGGTTAAGGCTGAACAGGGGCAGCTTGCTGAGCAGCAGGAAGACCTTGCAGACACAGTTGATGAAAATGCCGATGGCATCGACGAGATCAACACCAATGGCGTTAACCGTTTCCAGGTATTCGGTGACTACAGGTTCAGGCTGGATTCCACAAGGCTGAACACAAATGGCTTCACAGGCAACCCGAATTTGGCCACTACCGCACCATGGGCATCAGAAGACCATAGAGGGGAACGTATTACTAACGATACCCTGTACACAAACCGGCTGCGCCTCGGCATGAAGGTAAAAGCAACAGATAACATCACCTTCAAGGGTCGCCTTGCCATGTACAAAATATGGGGCATGGAATCAGCCAACAAGACAAACTCCGGCCTATTTCCAATGAACAGCTTCTCTTACGACCCAAATATGAGTCGTCGTCCCAATGACAATACGCTCCGTGTTGAGATGGCATATGTGAACTGGGTTAACATATTTGACCTTCCCATGTGGGTTTCAGTAGGCCGTCGTCCAACAGTTGACGGTCCTCCGGCACAGCTTCGTTACAACTACGACAGCCGTTACGCCACTCCCACTGCTCTTGGTGTTGACTGGACATTCGATGGCGCCACTCTTGGCTGGGCTGGTGATCAACTTTACTTCCCAGGCGCTAAATTCCGTATCTGCTATGGACGTGGTTATGAGGCCGGCCTTGATTACATCGGAAACAATAGCTCAGGTGACCTGTCTGATTCAGATCTGTACGGTTTTTCCTGGGATATCATAAATGACAAAGAAGCACACAGGTTTGCAAACCTGCAGTTCTTCCGCGCTGCCAGCCTGCCAAACATGATGGAAGGTATGACTACACAATATGCAGGACAAAATGACCTGATGAGTTATTCCTATTCTTTACTTGCGGACGCAAGTGATGAAGTTGGTGATATCTACCATACAAGCTTTGTTTATATGGATGAATTCCGTGGTGTTAACTGGTTTGTAAGCGGTGGCTTGAGCCGTACTGATGATAGAGACACCAACAATGGTTATCATCAGTCATACGGCCTTCTGACCAATCCTGGTGAAACCAAGCAGAATCACTGGGGCTGGGCAGCTTATGCCGGCGCTCGCATTCCGGTTGAGATGTTGAGTTCCAAGATCGGTTTCGAGTACAACTACGGTTCCCGCTACTGGATCAACTTTACTCCTGCGGCCGATGACGTTTACTCAAGCAAGCTGGCCACCCGTGGTCATGTTGCTGAAGTCTACTGGATCTGGGATATTCCTGAGAATCCCCTTTCCAAGTACGCCAAGACATTCATCCGTGCCGGTTATCAGTACTACTGGTTCAACTATACAGGAAGCGGCAACTGGATGGGCAGGCCTGTTGACGTTGACGACGTAAACATGTCCGACCCGCAAACCATGGATTACAGCACATTGATGGGTGCTGCACCGGTTGAGCACATGGATAATCTCTACCTCACATTTGAGGTATACTTCTAAACCGTTAGCTTAATTATCGCTGTGTTATCAGGGAAGGGGTTAAACCCCTTCCCTTTTTTTTTGCCCTGATTATATTGTTGCCACATTTGAAATTATAATTATCCAGGAGAATTTTAAAAAATGCCCATCCATGAATTTCAATGCGAAAGCTGTAATTATGTATTTGAACTGCTCCTTATGAGCAAGTCAGAATTTGAAAATGTGCGCTGCCCCAAGTGCCAGAGCCCGGACGTAGGCAAACTTATGAGCGCTTCAAACATCAACATGGCAGGCAGCGTCAAGACATCCCGGAGTGACGGCGCCATTACCAAAAAGACCTCAGCAGGAAGCTTTGTAGAACACAGGGAGTGCCAGTCAGGCTCGTGCTCCACACTTAATCTGGCTGGACACGAAAGATAATCCTCATCCGCCGGTATCTGCCAAAAACAACAGCATGCCTGAACTCAAACACTCCCTGGCCCGACTTTACCTGCAGGAAACCAGATTCGACCGGGCCACCATAAGGACAAGGACGCGCCCTGCCATACTTCCTGGTGAACCCTTCAAACGCTATCCTGAGGCAGAAAAGGTGCTGCTTCCCCGCAAATGGGACGGTGAGGAGAGTAACTTCTGGAGCCTTCTGCAGCAGAGACGCAGTCTGCGCAGATACTCCCCTGCCCCCATGAATTCCACAGACCTTGCCCTGCTTCTTTGGGCATGTCAGGGAGTCACTGCCCAGGCCGGACAGTTTTACATGCGCACGGCCCCGTCTGCCGGGGCGCTGTACCCCATGGAAACCTATGTTGCAGTAAACAGGATAAGCGGGATTGAACCGGGCATTCTGCACTTTGATGTAAAGGGATTCCAGTTGGAGAGGCTTACAGAAGGCCCGCCGGGGCAGGACGTGGCAAATGCAGCCCTTGACCAGGATTTTCTTTCCAGAGCACACGTAGTATTTATCTGGAGCGCCGTGCTGCGCCGAACCATGGCAAAATATGGCCACCGGGGGCTCAGATATATATTTCTTGATGCAGGCCACATC
>WFRQ01000032.1 GCA_015486425.1 Deltaproteobacteria bacterium
ATTATCCTGTCTCTCGCAATACTCATGGGTTTTCAGTATTACATGTCCATGAATGCGCCTGAAAAACCTCCTGAGCAGCAGGCTGCACAGGAAAAAGCTCCTGAATCTCCAGGTGAAAAAGCACAGCCTGCGGCTGAAGCCTCAAGGGAAGCCCCGGCTGCCAGCACATCTCCTGCCGCCTCCACCACGCCTGCTGCTGCCAAAGCGCCTGCAGCTTCAGGCACTGCTGGCACGGTTCATGTCCCATCCGGCCTGTTAGAGGCAGCAGGCAGGGATATCCCCGTTGAGACAGATCTTTTCAGCGCCGTGTTTACCGAGCAGGGAGGCGCTGTAAAGCAGTTCAAACTTAAAAAATATAAAATTACCGTGGAGCCTGATTCAGACCTTGTTGACCTGGTCACAGTGACGCCTCCTGATCTCCCGCTTGTAATGCAGGTGGGTTCAGCACCTCCTGTTGATTTGAGCAGGGTGCTTTTCAAGGCTGACAGGGAGAGCCTTGACATGTCAGGGCCGGAGCTTCAGGGCAAGCTGGTCCTGACTGCTGACCTCGCAGATGGTGTCAAGCTCAAGAAGGTTTTTACCTTCAAGCGTGGTTCATATCTCATTGACATGGAGATCGTGCTGGTCGGAAGCCCGGCAATGGTAAGCTCGGTATCGCTTTTCAACAGACCTCTTGGAGAGACAACACGGTACATTTTCTCTGGCCCCAGCTATGTGGCCCAGGGCAAGCTTGAAGAGGTCAAACTCGATGATCCCGGAGAGGTTAATTCATATACCGGCCCTGTTGACTGGGTAGGTTACGGAGACAACTATTTCTGTACCACAATCATTCCGTGCATTGCCTCCGGTCCATTTGATCTGCAGGTCAGAAAGATAAATGAGACTGGCCTTACGCAGATTCAGCTTACAAATCTCAAGCCTCACCCTCATCAAACAGGAGAAGGGCTGGAAATTTTCAAGGCAGGGCTTTACTTCGGTCCAAAGGAAATTGAACGCCTCAAGGCCAACGGGCACCACCTGGTCAAGGCCATTAATTTCGGCTGGTTTGACGTGATTGCCAAACCGGTACTCTACCTGCTGCAGTTTTTCTATAAATATACCCACAATTACGGCTGGTCCATTATAATTGTGACCATTCTCATCAAGGTCGCCTTTTTCCCGCTTGCCCAGAAGGGTGCAAGGTCAATGAAGACCATGCAGAAGCTGCAGCCCAAGCTCAAGAAGCTCAAGGAGAAGTATGGGGATGACAAGGTCAAGATGCAGCAGGAGATGATGCAGCTTTACCGCACATACAAGGTCAACCCCATGAGTGGCTGCCTGCCCATGGTGCTGCAGATTCCTGTATTTTTCGCCTTGTACAAGGTGCTGCTGCAGGCCATTGAACTCAGGCATGCCCCCTTCATGTTGTGGATAAATGATCTTTCAGCACCTGACAGACTCATGATTCCCGGAGTGGAAATCCCCTATCTTGGTGGCATACCAGTGCTTACTCTGCTCATGGGCATCTCCATGTACTTCCAGCAGAAGCTGAGCCCCTCATCACTTGATCCCACACAGGCAAAGATGATGCAGTTTCTGCCTGTAATTTTTACCTTCATGTTTATTAACTTTCCGTCCGGCCTGGTACTGTACTGGCTGCTGAATAACATCTTTTCAATCGCCCAGCAGGTGTATGTAAACAAGTTTACAGATTGAGAAAACCTGAAACACGGAGAGTGCAAGGCTGCGGCAGATAGTGAAGAAAGTACCTGAGTGAGGATTGTCGCAGCAGATAACTGGAACAGATAATGACTGAAAAAACAGAAATTATGGAATTCGCAGACAAGACGGTTGACCGGGCCATAGAGGCCGCATGCCGTCATTTCAATGTTGACAGGGAACAGCTTAACATAAAACTGATTACCAGGGGGTCTACAGGGCTTTTCGGCCTTGGCGGGCGAAAGGCCAAGATCAATGCATCCCTCAAAGCAGAGAGGGCAGCAGTCCCTGCAGAGGTGCCGGAGCAGGAGGCCATAGAGCCTGAAGAGAGGCATGTGGAGGCCTCAGGGGAAGATAAAGGTGAGACCCCGGAAACAGAGCGTGAGGAAGAATCGGCATTGGAGAAACAGCCGGAGCCTGAAACCTCTCCTGCCACAGAACCAGCCCCTGCAGAATCAGTTTCAGAACCTGAGCCATCACCCTCTACCCCTGAAACCATAGATGCCTCTGCCTATGCCCCTGGCGATGAGGATGAAACTGCGGAATCAGCACAGGAGGAGACAGCGCCTCCGGCTGATGAATACGGGCCAGGCGAAGACAGGATAGCTGAAGCCCCTGCTGAGGAGACTGCCCAGAGGGAAGAGGAGCCTGAAGAGCTTTCCGAAGAGATGCTTGAGCGTCTTGAAAAGGCGCGCGTCTTTACCACTCAGATACTTGATAAGG
>WFRQ01000033.1 GCA_015486425.1 Deltaproteobacteria bacterium
CCTCAATCTGGAAGCCTATGGTAAACACGGGATTGAGCGCGGTCATTGGTTCCTGGAACACCATGCCAATGCGGGAGCCGCGGACCTTTCGCGCAGCCTCTTCGCTCCTGATGCTCCTGCCCCTGAAGATGATATCTCCTGCGGCAATATTGAACATGGAATGGGGCAGAAGGCCCATGATGGAAAGAGAGGTAATACTTTTGCCGCAGCCGGATTCCCCAACAAGGCACACGCTCTCGCCCTTGTCTATTGAAAAGGATATATCACGCACAAGGGGCACGCGAGCGGCGGCACGGCCCCTGGAAATTATATCAAGCTGAAGCCCTTTCAGACACAGGAGGACAGGATTTTCAGGCATGGCATGGCCTCATATTGTGGCGCACCTGCAAAACAGGGCCGGGCCGATAAGGCTGCGGCCCCTGAAACCGACAAAATTGCTGAATTGAGCGTTTCAATCCAGCAAAAAGTTATTTAACATTTCATTTTAAGCAAGTGAATGGCGTTGTTTTCAGCTCTGTGAGAAAAATTGTTTGTTTTTCTTGCTGAATTTACCCAAAAATTGCATTCACTGCCTAACCCCTGTCTTTTATAAGCAGGGTGGCAGGGTCAAGCACAAGGGAGAGCCTTCCGGCCTCAGCCGGACCCTTGACCAGGTTGACGTTTATCTGCTGACCGTCTGATTTGAGGCCTATCATGGTTTCAAACAGGTCCTCAACACCGGCAATTGTCTGCGGGATACCGCTCTCCACATCTTCGTCAGACTGGACCTTTACGGCAAACCATACCGGGAAGCCCTGCTCCTTTGCCACCAGTTTCAGCTCGCTGAGTGGTTCCCTGACACTGTCATTAAACGGGAGCCCGTCAATCATCACCATCTGGGGGAAGAAAATTCCCTGCTCAGTTAAATCGTTGAGCCTCTCCTCCAGCCTGCCCACTGTAAATCCCTCAACATTGAAGGTCATTACAAAACGGTGAGGCAGTATGGTCTCCCACAGCTCAGAGGTATTTTTTATGTCATACTGACGGGCGATGTTATAAAACACTTCCTCGTACCACAGGCAAACCTTGCGCACCGGCTGATCAAGGCTGATATGCAGCACATTCCTGTGACGAAGAAGACTGTCAAGTGCAAGCTGCACAAGGAAGGATGTCTTGCCCACACCTGCCCTGGCAAGTATGGCTCCAAATTCGCCTTCGGCCAGTGTCTGTTCCTGGTCTTTGCCTATGAGCCTCAGTGGATTACGCAGAATCAGATCATTTTTAAGCATATGTATGGACCTCTCCCGGAGATAGATCACGGTGGCCCCTGAACGTGGCGGGCCTTTTCTTATTGCAGAATTCAGCATATTTCATATTCAGCCCAGCCTGCATTGTCAGGCAGCCTTTTTCTTCTCTTCCTGAGCCTTTTTGACAAGCTCTTCAGCAATGGACTTGGGCACCTGGCGGTAGGTGGCAAACTCCATTGTAAACTGGGCCTTGCCCTGTGTGCCTGAGCGCAGGTCAGTGGAGTAGCCGAACATCTCTGAAAGCGGCACCTCTGCCTCTATCACGCACATATCACCCTCATCCTGGCTGCCGAGAATCATTCCGCGACGCTGGTTCAGGGAACCCATTACAGTACCCTGGAACTCGGTAGGAGTCTCCACCGCCACTTTCATAATCGGCTCCAGAATTATTGGCTTTGCCTTGTTGAAACCCTCGCGAAACGCGCCACGGGCTGCTGCCTGGAATGCCATGTCAGAGGAATCAACAGAGTGGGCTGCACCATCGTTAATAACAACCCTGATACCTGTAACAGGGAAGCCAAGCAGGGTGCCCTTCTCCATACTGGCCTTAAAGCCCTTTTCACATGAGGAGATGAATTCAGTTGGTATGGCGCCGCCCACAATCTTGTTCACAAATTCGAACTCGCCCTCGTCATAGGGCTCCATGTAGCCTGCCACGCGGCCAAACTGACCTGAACCACCTGTCTGTTTCTTGTGGGTGTAGTTAAATTCAGCCTTTCTGCTTATGGTCTCCCTGTAGGCCACCTGCGGTGCGCCAGAAGTGACTGCGGCATTGTACTCACGCTTCATGCGCTCAATATACACTTCAAGATGAAGCTCGCCCATGCCGGAAATAATGGTATCACCTGTCTCATGATCAACTCGCACCCGGAAGGTTGGGTCTTCCTTGCTGAACCTTGACAGGGCCTTTGACATATTCTGCTGCGCCTCATTATCCTCCGGCACAATGGCAAGGGAGATAACCGGCTCGGGCACGTGCATGGAAGTCATGCTGTACCTGATATCCTGGGAACAGAACGTATCGCCTGAGGCACAGTCAATGCCAAACAGGGCCCCGATATACCCTGCCGGAATCGCCTCAATATCCTCCATCTGGTCGGCATGCATGCGCACCACGCGGCCAACCTTGACCTTGCGGCCTGTCCTGGAGTTTACAATGGTATCACCTTTCCTGAGTGTGCCCTGATACACCCTGATATAGGTCAACTGGCCATAACGGCCTTCCTCAAGCTTGAATGCAAGGGCAACAAGAGGAGCATCAGAGTCATTATTTAGTACAACTTCCTGCTCTTCATTCTCCATGTCCAGTGCCCTGTTCTCAATCTCGTCAGGCCGGGGCAAATAACGGGTCACTGCATCGAGAAGGGGCTGAACACCTGTATTCTTGTAGGCGGAGCCAACAAATACAGGTGTAATGCCGCGCTCAAGGGTACCGAGCCTGATTGCCTCAATGAGAAGCTCTTCAGGAACATTCTCCTCAAGGGCCGCCTCCATCAGTTCCTCGGAAAACATTGAAGCAGCATCAATAAGCTCTTCGCGCCTTGACTCTACCTCTTCCCTGAGCTCCTCTGGAATTTCATCCACGCGCAGTTTTTCACCCTGGTCGCCTTCAAAATAGACTGCCTTCATGGCAACAAGATCAACCACACCCTTGAACTCATTTTCCAGCCCGATTGGGATCTGCATTGCAATGGCATTGTGTTTGAGCTTTTCTCTGAGCTGCTCAATAACCTTCATGGGGTTGGCCCCGCTCCTGTCACACTTGTTGATGAACGCAACACAGGGGACCTTGTAGCGTGCCATCTGTCTGTCAACTGTGATTGACTGGGACTGTACTCCGCCCACAGAGCAGAGGACAAGCACACCACCGTCAAGCACGCGAAGCGCCCTTTCCACCTCAATTGTGAAATCAACGTGGCCAGGGGTATCAATAATGTTGATCTCATGTTCATTCCATTCGCAGTAGGTGGCCGCTGAGGTAATGGTAATGCCGCGCTCTTTTTCAAGCTCCATGAAATCCATGGTGGCGCCAACGCCGTCTTTGCCCTTTACGTCATGAATGGCATGAATACGCTGTGTATAATAGAGGATACGCTCGGTCAGAGTGGTCTTGCCCGCATCAATGTGAGCGCTGATTCCTATATTGCGTACTTTTGCAGGGTCTTTCTTCATGTCTTAACACCTCGACAGAAATAAAATATATGGGGCATTGCACAGGGCGCAAAAAAATGCATGTCACAGGAACAGCCCTGTTACACAAGCCTTAAAACCGGTTCTGTATATCTGGATGATTACTTTTTATCGAATGGAGTTACTTCCTGAAGGACTTTTCTTCCTGGAAGGACTTCACCGCCTCAAAAACGGTTTTTTTGTGAGTCCCTGGTAATGCACAGGGTCTGGTCTAAATAATGGAGCAGATGCAGCTTGTCAAGCTAAACTTTTACATTTCATAGAAGGAATTCATCAGGGTCCGGACAGAATAAACTTTTTAAAACAGCAGAAAGGAATCCTTTAATGACTGTCCCGTTCTTCTCTCAAGCGCTCGGATTCTTTGGCAGCAGCAATAATATAAATCTGGCTCCATCCAAGGGTGGAGCATTTAGCCCATCAGGCGAAATGCCCATAGCGCCTGTTAAAAAAGGGTATATATGAACGGGGCCACGGCTGAGCCCTGGGTCAGAACGATCAGTGCGCCAAGCATGAGCAGTATTACAATTATGGGGGCAAGCCAGAACTTCTTGCGCTCCTTCATGAATGCCCACAGGTCTTTCAGAAGATCAAACATCAGAACGGCCTTTCAAAATGATTTACTTCAGGAATCCTTGAAGCAACCCTGTACGTGTCTGCATCAGGATCAAATTTTCTGTTCATCGGGTCCCAACCCGAGACTTTAAGGAAAACACCAACAGGCATGAGAATACAGAAATAGAACACGCTCAGGATTATACGAGTATTAACCCAGCCCAGTATGTGCCCTATTTTCATCCACAATGCATGAACCGGCCTGAGGGCAGCAGGGCGGAAAAGCCCTGTCACAACAAGCACTGCACCGGCTGCCCAGAACCACACATTAATGGTGCCATGCAGTAAAAGCGGCAGTGCAAGGCCGAATATACCTGCCAGCACGCCGCCTACAAGAAGGGCAAAGCCTTTAAGCTCTTTTACATCGGTATTATTTTCTGTATTTTCCATCTTGTTTTATATTTAGCACGAAAAAATACTTCGTTCTCACCTCAGTCAAGCTCAAACTCATCCCGCCAGTCCTTGTCTTCATTCCACGCAGGCTGCTCTTCCTTGCTGAGGATTATGTTTTCCATGACAAGATAATCCATCTCTGTCCTCATAAAGCAGCGGTAAGCATCCTCCGGGCTGCACACTATTGGTTCACCACGCACATTAAACGAGGTGTTCACCAGCACCGGACACCCTGTGAGGGCATCAAATTCATCAAGCAGCCTGTAAAACCTGGGATTGGTCTCAGGGTGGACTGTCTGGACACGTGCCGAATAATCAACATGGGTCACTGCAGGGATTTCGGAACGCACAACCTTGAGCTTGTCCATTCCAAAAAACTCCTGGCCGGTATCTGCTGCCTTTACCCGTTTGTCCTCCTGCACCTCTGCCACAATGAGCATGTAGGGGCTGGGCGTGTGGAGATCAAACCACTCCTGTACCTTATCATACTTGACCACCGGCGCGAAGGGTCTGAAGGATTCCCTGTACTTGATTTTGAGATTCATCACAGACTGCATGCCGGGGCTTCGGGCATCGCCAATGATGGACCTTGCTCCAAGGGCACGGGGGCCAAATTCCATGCGGCCCTGGAACCACCCTATTACCTTTTCCTGCTGAAGCAGGCGGGCTGTCTCAGGCAGGAGCCGCTCATCATCAAGCTCTCGAAAAGGCGCTCCAACCCCTTTCAGAAAGCCTTTTATGGCGCTGTTTGAAAAGGCCGGGCCAAGATAAGCACCCTGCATGGAATCAGGAACCTCTGCCTTCCTTTCCATGCGCTGGTACTCATGCCACACAGAAAGGGCTGCGCCAAGGGCGCCTCCGGCATCACCTGCCGCAGGCTGAATCCATATATCGTCAAAGATTTTGCTTCGCAGGAGCTTTCCGTTTGCTACACAGTTCAAGGCCACGCCTCCTGCAAGGCACAGTGCAGGGACTGACAGCTCTTTTCGCATGGTGCCTGCAAGCCTCATTACCACATCCTCGGTAACAGCCTGGATGGACGCCGCAATATCCATCTCCCGCTGTGTAACCTCTGACTCGGGCCTTCTTGGAGGGCCGTCAAAGAGCTTGTCAAAAGCGTGGCTGGTCATGGTGAGGCCTGTGGCATAGTTGAAATAGTCCATATTCAGCCGAAAAGTGCCATCCGGCTTTATATCCATGAGATTGTCACGGATAAGTGTTTCATATCTGGGCTTACCGTATGGAGCAAGTCCCATTAGCTTGTACTCTCCGGAATTGACCTTGAAACCTGTATAAAAGGTAAACGCGGAGTAGAGCAGGCCAAGTGAATGGGGAAAGTCAATTTCCCACTGCGGCGAAAGGGTATTTCCAGTGCCATGCCATGCAGAGGTGGTGGCCCACTCACCAACACCGTCAAGGCAGAGTATTGCCGCATCCCTGAACGGAGAGGGATAAAATGCCGAGGCAGCATGTGAGCGGTGGTGGTCACAGAAGAGAAGCGCAGGCAGGTCCTTTTTGCACAGACCGCTCAGGGCTGAAAGCTCGTTTTTAAGTGTTGCCTTCAGCAGCAGCTTTTCCTTGAGCCACACAGGCATTGCGGCAAGAAAGGATTGCAGGCCACGGGGAACATACGCAAGGTATGTCTCAAGCAGCCTTTCAAATTTCACAAGGGGTTTGTCGTAAAAGACAACCGCATCCACATGGGCAAGCTCAAGCCCTGCCTGTTCCAGACAGTAGGCCACAGCGCCTGAAGGGAATCCGGCATCATGTTTTTTCCTGCTGAAACGCTCTTCCTGTGCTGCTGCTGTAATATGGCCTTCCTGGAGGAGTACTGCTGCACTGTCATGGTAATAGGCGGATATGCCTAATATCTTTTCCATATTTTTTAATGTCTATAACCAGCGGTGATGAAGCATTGTAAGTATAGATGATGCCGTTTCAGGCATAATGCTCAAGAAAATCACGGTATGCGTCGTTAATACCCTGCTCAAGCTCTATGGAATACCGCCATCCAAGGGCGTTCAGTCTGCTCACACTCAGAAGCTTCCTTGGTGTGCCGTCAGGCTTGGACGTGTCCCATTCAATTTTTCCCTGAAAACCTGTTACAGCCCTTACCTTTTCAGCAAGTTCCCTGATGGTAAGATCGTGTCCGCATCCGATATTGATAAGAGGGGGGGATATTTCATTGAAAAGGATAGAGACAGAGTGCTCATTTTCAAGATTCATCAGGAATACGCAGGCATCTGCCATGTCATCGCTGTGGAGAAACTCCCTCCTTGGATTTCCTGTCCCCCACAGTACAACTTTCTCCCTGCCCTTTTCCTGCGCCTCGTGCATTTTCCTTATAAGTGCAGGAAGCACATGAGATGTTTCCAGGTCATAGTTATCGCCTGGTCCATAAAGATTTGTGGGCATAACAGCCATGAACTTCGTGCCGTACTGCCTGTTAAAGGACCAGCACTCCTCTATGCCTGCAATCTTTGCCACTGCGTATGGCCTGTTTGTCTTTTCAAGAGGCCCGGTGAGCAGATAATCTTCCTTTATCGGCTGCGGACATTCCCTGGGATAAATGCATGAGGAGCCAAGGAACATCAACCGCCTGGTGCCTGAGCGCCAGGCATGGTAAATCACATTTGCCTGTATCATCAGGTTGTCATGGATAAACTCTGCGGGGTAAGTGTTGTTGGCAAGGATTCCTCCGACTTTTGCCGCAGCAAGAAAGACATATTCCGGTTTTTCCCTGCTGAAAAATTCCTGCACTGCCTTCTGATCCATGAGGTCAAGCTCTGCATGTGTACGGGTAATGATATTCTCATAGCCCTTTTCCCCAAGGCATCTCATAAGTGCAGAGCCCACTAGCCCCCTGTGTCCTGCCACATATATCCTGCTTGTTTTTTTCATGGAATATCCGTACAACTACTCATTATGATCATAAACTGTATAGCCATGACTCTTCACAAGCTCATCCCGCCTGGCATCCTCAAGATCATTCCTTGCCATTTCAGCCACAAGCTCCCTGAAAGTAATTCTCGGGGTCCAGCCAAGCTGCTCCCGTGCCTTGGTGGGGTCGCCAAGCAGGGTCTCTACCTCTGCAGGCCTGAAGTAACGCGGATCAACTGCAACTATGCGCCTGCCTGCTTCGTCATATCCCTTCTCATCCAGGCCCTCTCCCTTCCAGGTTATACTGATTTCCAGTTCCTGCGCTGCTGCATTGACAAAATCCCGAACACTGTGCTGCTCACCGGTTGCAATTACAAAATCATCAGGCCTTTCCTGCTGGAGCATGAGCCACTGCATCTCCACATAGTCCCTTGCATGCCCCCAGTCCCTCCTGGCATTAAGATTCCCAAGGTAAAGGCAATCCTGTAACCCCAGTTTAATGCGGGCAAGGGCCCTGGTTATCTTTCTGGTTACAAAGGTCTCACCCCTGCGTGGAGATTCATGGTTGAAAAGAATACCGTTGCAGGCATACATACCATAGGCCTCGCGATAGTTTACCGTAATCCAGTAGGAGTAGAGCTTGGCGCAGGCATACGGTGACCGCGGATAAAACGGAGTAAGCTCATTCTGCGGTGTCTCTCTTACCAGTCCGTACAGCTCGGAAGTTGATGCCTGGTAGAAACGAGTGCTGTCAGCAAGGCCGAGAATACGTATGGCCTCAAGGAGACGCAGTGTTCCCAAAGCATCAGAGTTGGCTGTATATTCCGGCTCCTCAAATGACACCGCAACGTGGGACTGTGCTGCGAGATTATATATTTCGTCAGGGTGTACCTTTTCTATCACATGAATAAGGCTTGAGGAGTCGGTAAGGTCCCCGTGATGCAGTATAAAATTGCGCTCGGGTTCATGAGGGTCCTGATACAGATGGTCTATCCTGTCGGTATTGAACAGCGAGGAACGGCGCTTAAGGCCATGAACCTCATAGCCCTTATCAAGCAGAAACTCGGCAAGATACGCACCATCCTGCCCGGTTATACCTGTAATCAATGCCTTTTTCTTGTTATTTTCTTTATTCATCCAGTCAAAAACCTCTTAAAATTTTCATATTGAGCAGCCTGCCAGGAACTGAATGCACGTCCTCAGTAAAGCACAGACCATACACACTTACCTGCAAAAAACGAACCATTTGCCTGTCCTGAATATCTTTTTTCTGCAAAGATAGAAATGCATATCACGGATATGGCCATGGCCGCAACAACTTTCCTCAGATTTAAAGGATAGCGGAAATCTTACTTTGCCATACTCCAGATCAGACTTTCACCTGAATCGAGGCTTTATGTTGCACCGCCCGGCCTGTGCAACACCCGCTGTTATGAAAAGTACAGGCGAAAACTCAGAGTATTTTCACAATAACTAATACCGCCATTAATTACATGACCATATAAGCCCGATAACAAGACAGGAAACACAAAAAATCCTGTCGCGGTCGTATGGAAGGATTCAGCTCAGGATTCCATGATGATGCATATACCAGATTAACAACGATACAGACAAAGACATGCCACATAAAAAATTCAACCACAGCCTTCAGACGCTTATACCTGTAAGCTTCATTATACTGCTGACAGCCATGGTAGCCGTAGTTGTGTATGTTACCCAGGATATAGTGAGACCCGTCCTGCTGGAGCAGCATGCTCACCGCATAGAAGATTCAGGGAACATGATTGTGGCAAGGATCAATACCATGCTGAGCCAGGCTGAAACTGTTGCAGTTGCCATTGCGGATATCACAGAAAGCCTCACACCTGATACAGTTTCGCTCAGACAGGCTGTACCAAGGCTTTTCAACAGGCGGGGATATGAAACATTTATCACTGGCGGAGGTTTATGGCCGGAACCGTATATGTTTGACAGTAACAGGCAGCGCAGAAGTTTTTTCTGGTACAGGGAAACAGACGGCAGGCTGCAATACCTTAATGACTACAATGAACCATCAGGTCCAGGATATCATAATGAAGAATGGTATGTGCCTGCACGATATCTTGCAAACGGAGAGGCTGTGTGGTCCAGGGCGTATATTGATCCCTATTCGCATCAGCCCATAGTTACCTGCTCGGTACCTTTTTTTAAAAAAGATATCTTTGCAGGCGTAGCCACCGTTGACCTGAAGCTTGATGGCATTGCAACCCTGTTCTCAGAGGCGGCTCGTGACATAGACGGGTATATATTTGCCGTTGACCGTGATAACCGTTTCCTGACATTTCCATGGACAAAACTGTCAGTTGCGGAAACGCATGGGAGTGGCATCAATCCTTCTGAAAAATTATTGTCAAGCAGGGAGCTGGCCTCCATGGAGCCGGATTTCCTGCCGCTTCATCAAAAACTTGAACAGATAAACAGCATGACAATCTCACTGGCACGCAGAAAGCCGGAATACCAGAAGAAACTTGCATCAAGACTTACAGCCGAATCATATCAGATAAACGCATCAGAAGCAGAACTTATAGCAGCAGTACTGGCAGACCCGCTCAAAAAGCTGGTCAGTGAGTCCAACAGACTGGATTCATTACACATTAGCAGAGATATTATTCTCCATAAACCATGCAGGGCCACTATATTCAACATGCCCGAAACATACTGGAAGGTGGTACTCGTTGTGCCTGAAAAGGCAGTAACAGCCCCTGTAAACGGGCTTGCCAACCGCATCATGGCATCCCTGGTGCTGCTTATATCCATAACCATGCTTGTTGCTGGGTTCATACTTCGCAGACATCTCCTGCTGCCGCTTAAAAACATGACATCACAGCTCAAAAAAATCAGCGAGGATACGGAAAATCTCTCGCTGGAGCTGGATATTCCCTCAGACAATGAGCTGGGCGAGCTGGCATATTATTTCAACCAGAGAACAAAGGCCCTGCGTGACAGTGAAGAAAGATACAGGACCATCTTCAACGGCGCAGGAGAAGGCATCTCTCTAAGCACCATGGATGGGACCTTCATAGCGGTTAATCCCAGGTTTGCCGAGATATTCGGATATAACTCTCCTGAAGACATGAGTTCCTCAATCAAGACCAAAGACCTTTATGTAGACATAAACGACAGGCCGGGAGTTCTTGAAGGGCTCAAGGCAGGCAGCTTTTCCACCCTTAAGGAAGTGTGGTTCAGGAAAAAGGATGGCACGCGATTCCTGGCCTCTCTCAGCCTCGGTGCAGTCAGGGACAGTCACGGCAATATCATGTATCTCGTTGCCATGACCCAGGACATAACCAGGAACAGGCAGCTTGAAGCAGAGTTGCGCCATGCTCAGAAGATGGAGGCCATAGGTACCCTTGCAGGGGGCATAGCCCATGACTTCAACAATATACTGGCATCAATAACAGGTTTTAATGAACTGGCCCAGATGAGCGCCAGGGATAACGAGACATTAAAAAGCCATCTTGACCAGATCAGCGTGGCAGCAGAGCGTGCACGTGACCTGGTTCAACAGATTCTTACATTCAGCAGAAACACCGACAATGAAAAACACCCGCTGGACATTGCCCCTGTAATCAAGGAGGCGCTTAAACTGCTGCGTTCCACCATTCCTTCAAGTATTGCAATCAAAACGGAAATATCTGCGGTCAGGCCTGTGCTGGCAGACCCTACAGGCATACATCAGATTATAATGAACTTGTGTACCAACGCATATCATTCCATGCGTGAAACAGGTGGAGAGATTTTTGTCAGCCTGCATGAAAAGTTTATTGATGTGAATGATCCCGAAAACACTAATATCGCACCTGGCACCTTTGCCGTGATAGAGGTCAGGGACACCGGGAGCGGCATGGATAACGACACACTGACCAAAATATTTGAGCCATACTTTACCACCAAGGGAAAGGAAGAGGGCACGGGCCTTGGACTTGCCGTAGTCCATGGCATTGTGGAAAGCCTTGGCGGTACAATCAGGGTCGAGAGTACTCTGGGAGAGGGTACCCTCTTTACTGTCTGCCTGCCTGTAATACTGGAAGACGTCACCGACACTGCTGTGACCACCCATGAAATTGAAGGCCCTGTGCATGGAGGACATGGACAGAAGATCATGTTCGTGGATGACGAACAGATGATCTGCCGACTGTACAAATTCATGCTTGAAGATGCAGGCTATGAGGTTACAGTATTCACAGAGAGCCTCGAGGCCCTTGAGCAACTGAAACATGACCCTTGCGGCTGGGATATACTTATCACTGACATGACCATGCCGGGGCTTAGCGGAGAAAAACTTATTCAAAAGGCCAGGGAGATGAATCCAGACCTTCCGGTAATAATGTGTACAGGTTACAGTGAAGTGCTGACAAAGGAGCGCATAGAAAGATTGAGGCTCATTGCATTCCTTCAAAAACCGGTTGACAAGAATACCATGCTCATGGAAGTTGGCAGGGCTGTAGCAGCGCAGGAAAAGAAGGGAAGCGCAGGTGAGTAGTGCATTTCAGCGCCGTGCCAGCGGGAAAAGAGTAAGGGACCTAATTTGAGCGATTGTTCGGATTTGCTGCATATCCGCGAAAGAGGAATTCCCATTATAGTCGACTATATGGGGGTTCCGATGACAAAGGAGATGCGGTGAAGACGGCAATCCCGAAGGGTTTCAAAATTGGAAAGTTATTATCGATGTAACTCCTTTTAATGTCTTTATAAAAATGCTTTTCCACATTTTGAAACACTCAATTTAGGTTGGACGGTGTTTTCGTATAAACAGCAGGGAATCATGGACAGGACAGACAATGACTGCGGAAATTGATATAGATTATTTTCTCACCACGCTTGAAAAGGAAGTAGCTTCCTACAGAGTCCCTGTGGTGGACCTGGTAAAGGCCCAGACCAGAGACCCTTTCAAGGTACTCATTGCCACTATCCTTTCCGCTCGCACCAAGGATGAGGTCACCGCCGAGGCCTCGCGCAGGCTCTTCAAAAAGGTAAATACTCCTGCTGACCTGGCCAGGCTGTCCGTGCAGCAAATCGAGAAGCTTATCTATCCTGTTGGTTTTTACAGGAACAAGGCCCGCTATCTGTCTCAACTGCCTGCGGCACTGGAGCAGTTTCATGGCAAAGTCCCTGAAACAGTAGAAGAGCTTCTGAAGCTTCCGGGTGTTGGCAGAAAAACTGCGAATCTGGTGGTTGTAATCGGGTTTGGCAAACCCGCTGTGTGTGTTGACACCCATGTTCACCGCATAATGAACATCTGGGGTTATGTTCACACCAGAACACCTGAACAGACAGAAAAGGCCCTGAGAAAAAAACTGCCAAAAAAATACTGGCTCACGTTCAACTCAATACTTGTTGCATTCGGCCAGGGGACCTGCAGGCCAATATCGCCCCAGTGCCACAAATGCCCCATAGAGGACAGGTGCCCGAGAATAGGAGTAAAATCAAGGAAAAACAAGGACATCATGGAAAAGGAAAAGCAGGGCATAAGGATGATATCCTGGAATGTAAACGGACTCAGAGCCGCGGTTTCAAAGGGATTCCTCCAGTCTGTGCAGGAGATGGACCCGGACATACTGGCACTTCAGGAAACAAGGGTAAAACCGGAACAGCTTGACGAAAAGGTGCTTAATATTCCCGGCTACAGGAGCTGGTTCCACAGTGCGGAAAAAAAGGGATACTCAGGGGTTGCGGTATATTCCCGTCTTACTCCCATAGATGTGACAACCGGCATGGATGACGGTCAGCCTGACACCGAAGGCCGCGTTCTCACCCTGGAATTTGACGACTTTTTCCTGGTCAACACCTATTTCCCCAATGCAGGACGAGAGCTCATACGTCTGGATTACAAACTGGAATTCAACAACAGGCTGCTTTCCTATCTCAAGGGCCTTTCGGAGAAAAAAAGTGTTGTTGCCTGCGGAGATTTTAACGTGGCACACAAACCCATTGACCTTGCAAACCCACAATCCAATGAAAAAAACGCGGGGTACACGCCTGAGGAACGGGCATGGATGGATACCTTTCTGAAGGCAGGATTTGTTGATACCTTCAGATTATTCAACCAGGATGGAGAGCACTACACATGGTGGAGTTACAG